>JAAUUR010000482.1 GCA_012031045.1 Leptolyngbyaceae cyanobacterium SM2_5_2 | reverse complement strand
GCTCAGCTTTGCCAGGGCACAGTGAAGGCTGCCTGCCGCTGTTAAGGTTCCAATGCCTGCTTTGGCCAGGCGGAGCAAGCTATGATACCTCCAGGCCAGCGCACTTTCTAGCCGGTGTGTGGTTCCAGCTATCCTCTGCTCCAAAGCAATCCCTATGTCTGACTACCTGCTGTTGCGGCCCTGGGCTACCCGCCAAGAGGTGATTGAGTATTTTGCCTTGCACCAGACCGCCCAGGACTTTCGGCTGGAGGTGCAACACCGAGCTCAATTAGAAGCGTACTGCCAGTAGTATTACCAAATGGCTCAAGAAAATCGCGAAACGCTAGCCCGTATGCACGGGGAATTGAACGTTCTAGCCTGGTTTAGCCGTCGATCTGCCTAACCTTGACTGGGCCATTTTAAGCCGCTAAACCCAACGGACTAAGGGTGCTACAGGTAGGGTCAAAGGGCCTCGAGTTCCTCAGCTCTGAGGTGAGCCCGAAAAGGCTTCTTCGCTCCATCCACCGGAAACTCAACCTGAATAGGAAAGTTGGGGCTAATGGGTCGTCCTTTATAATCGGTTAAAACCGTGACCACAACCCCCTCTAACCCCTTAGCATCAAAGGCTTCGTTGCGGTGCAGCGGGTGATGGTAAAACACAACCGATTCTTTAACCCGGACTCGATCACCTACGTTCATAGCACACACTCGCTCTTTCCTAATCCTCCCTAACGCTTGTAAACCAGCGGGGAATCTATCTACACAGCCCTACCATCTTTGCACAGGATGGCCCCCTGCCTTCGAGGTCTGCTCCCGCAGAGCCAAATTTTCTGAGTGCCTGGTTGCGGAATGTAACGCTCGATGGCAAAGGTTGAGTTTTTTAGGATATCTGGTAATGTTTGCCCCAATCCTAGTCAGACCTATGCGGTAATAGAGGCTGAAGAGCTGAGCAAATATACTCATGAATGACGCATCTTCCGACACCACCTTAGGAGTAACCCTCCAGTCACTGGTAACGACTCTTTTAGTCAGCCACGCCTACGGCGTGTGCGAACTAGCCCAGGAGTGTGCCCAGCAGTTGCATGAGCCCTGTGCGAAGTTATGACGCCTCTAGCCGATAGCCTGCGCGCATTGGTGAACAGTGGAGTTGTCTATTACGACCGCCAGCACAACCAGGTGGCCTTAATCTAGTCTGGCGCTGGGGTGAGTAGCTCGGCTACTCGCAACGCCATTGCGGCCATTTCTGGATCTTGACGAGCGGCGGCGGCTGTACGCTCCTGAAAGGCATGGCCAATCTCCGTAGCCTGAAGTAGATGACGGGCTTCGTCTAGTAGCTCTGCCGCCCGTTCTAGGGGCTGAGGCTGCTTAGACATCAGCACCTCGTCAATTTGCACAATAAACTGTGAAATGGGCCGTAACCAGCTAAACTGCTCATGGTTGAGAACCAGGCTCAGATATTCGCCTTTGTTGGCGATTTGTCCATAGGTAGCTTCGTAGGCGTCTTTTTCCGCCTCCATTAGCAGCTTATGAGATTTAAGGAGCAAAGGCCGCAGCTCTCGGAGCTTAGCAAAGGCTGGATCAGACGCAGGATTACCGACAATCATTCAGAGTCCATCAAGGCTAAAACACTGCCCTCACCTTTTCACGAAAGGCCGCAGATTTCAAGGGGAATCATCCGCCCTGGTTGATTCTTTTGTCTGGTGGGGGTGCCTGGGTGATGGGGGCGGCTTGCATCTCTTCCTGGTAAGGAGGCTGCCGGTAGAGCCTGATGAACCACAGAGGCTGTATATCTTCCATAGGGAGGCACTTAGCTTGGGTAGAGCTAGGTTTAGTGTCACAATGGCTCTAGCTATCTATCCGCGGCTATGAGCTTTACCACTGTTCATCCTGGTCAACTATCAATTATTGCCAGCGACATTGATGCTCGGCCCATGAGTTTTGTGCAAGCTGGCGAGCGCCTTGGTTACGAACCAGCCGTTGCCCGCGCCATTTGCCAACTGCTGGAACTGGAGCCAGTTTGGTTTGACTATTCCATGGATCAGTTTTACCCCACCTTGAGCAGTGGCCAGCATGACGTGGTTTGGTTCAGCCAGGCCATTACCCAAGAGCGCCGGGCCTGGGCCGATTTTACTCGTCCCTATGGGCGGTTTGACGCCGCAGTATTGGTACGCGAGGAAAGCCCTATCTATCAACCCAAAGATCTGGTCGGAATGCGGGTGGGTCGTCTGGGCTCAGGTTACTTTTCGGATTTGGTCGAACAGTTTTCCAGACCTGGGAATGGGTGATGTTTTCCCTGTCATAGCCAGGTCTTTGGCTGAAATGTTGCAAGCCCTCAAGCAGGGGCAAATTGATGCCCTGCTCAAGGATGCACTCCTACTACTAACCGCCGAAGCCGATGACGACAGCCTGCGAGTGGCCTTTCAATTGCCTATTCAACACCCCTTTGGCGTTGGAGTGCTGCCCGGTAACCGGGAGTTGCTCGATGCCCTTAACCACGCCCTCAATCAATTGATTATGGATGGTGTGCTAGCCAAGCTCTGGGCCCAGTGGATTCCCTACAAACCCTTTCCGTTTTAGGGTTGCGGTTTAGGGATTGGCGGCCAAAATCGCCAATCCAAAATCCCCCTCAGCTCCCTACCTCTTTTCCATCTTCCCTGGCTTTCCGTTCCTCTTCCGCCTCTGGTAAGACGTGAACTCTGGCAAATTTTAGGCCACTGACCCCTTGTAGGGCTTCTACCGGCCCCTGCTCAATCTGGTCGCTAACCAGCCTTTCTCGGTGCAGGTAGCGGAGATACAGCTCATACTCTTGCCATTCCTCCAGGGTGGAGTAAACGATAGTCAGCATGCCAGGTTGAGTGATGCGTTCGTGGGTATTGGCATCACGGGCTTTATCAATGCGTTTTTTCACGATTTCATAACGGGTGTCGCGGGTGCCGCGCACATCAAACAGGCGCTCCGTGGCTTCATTATGGATGATATCGACCGTAACTCCTTGCACTAGCACCAGGTGGGTCAGCACCATCTCAGTCTGGTGTCTAGCTTTAAGCGCTAGCCCCTGGCGGGCGCAGCTACACATTGCTCGCAGTTGCTCGTAGCGCAGCGACTTGAGATGAAATCGAGTAAAGTTTGGGTCAATGGCCTGCCCCGCGTAAATCATGTGGTCAATACCATCGGTGGCTTCCAGATCGCAGTAGTGGGGCGTAATGGCTTGCATAGACTGCTGCCAATGGTTCCAGGTCTCCCGCAGGAGGTTGTTGATGACGTTGATGGTTTGGTCGTAGACAGCGCGGGCGGAATAGACCGCCCCATGATCGGGATGAAGGGCCGCTTGGTAGGCCGAGATTGCCTCACCTGTGGCGGGGCGTGACCTGGGCAAAGTGAGGGAAGTGGCTTCTACTCCCTGCAGTAGCGCAGCAGGGTGACTTCAGCATCCACCGTAATGCCCTGGG
>JAAUUR010000481.1 GCA_012031045.1 Leptolyngbyaceae cyanobacterium SM2_5_2 | reverse complement strand
TGCAGGCAGCTTGCGGTACTCGCGGCTGGGTTGGCAGGGTGGAGGAGGAGGTCAGTGGGATTGGGGGCTTTCCCCTCCTAGGAGGGGGCAGGGGTGGGTTCTCCTGGGAGGGGCAAGGGTGGACTGTACAAGTTTGAACTTTGAACTTTGAATTTTGAATTTTGGTTTTGAACTTATCCCACCTGCTTGCCATGCAGGGAGGTTAAATAAGGTTTTTGCGTTTGAGCAGGTCGGCTACGAGGGGGTGGAGGTCGTACCAGAGGTCGTCGTTTTCATATTCCAGCACATACAGGCCGTGGAGGAGTTCTAAAAATTTGGGGTCGCCCGCGTCGGGAGGGCTAAAGGCATGGTAGGTGGCCGTTAGCAGGCCATAGAGATTTGTCCCTAGGGGTCGAGCGTACTGGTTACGGAGAGATTTTATCGCCTCGGTCAAAATGGCCTGGTTGATGGTAAGGCTGGTATTGGTAGGGTTGAGCTTGAGTTCAAGCAAACATTCTCGGCAGCATTCTTGCCCAATGCGCACCAGTTCTCGCAGTACGCCGCCGCTGAGTAGCACCATTTGCTGCAACACATCGGGCTCTACCAGGTCGGGGGCAATCCGCTTTTCAATGACCGCCTGTAGGGTTTTCACACTGGCTTCAATGGGCGTGGCATCCGGTTGGTGGGCCACATCCTGCCTGTAGAACTTAACCACGGGTAAAAGCTCAATTTTGCAGACAGCATCTAACGATGCCTTGAGGCGTGTATCTCGCACCACCGCAATGGGGATGGTAAATAAAATCCGAATGTGGGGCGAAAATAGAGCGTTAATATTGTCACGGAAGATAGCTTCCACCACGGCCAAATCTAGCTTATCCAGGTCATCAATGATGACCAGCACTTCTTCGCCAGTGGCGGCCTGGATGGCCGCCGCAATCTGGTCAATGTGCTGGGCCAGTTCAGTCACTCGACGCTCGTAGGTTTGTTTAATTTCTTCGCGAAAGGAGTCTTCCTTTTGCAGTTTGCCGGTGAAAAAATTGAAAAAATCTACCCCAGCCGCTAGCTCTTGTTGAAGCTGGTTGGTATATTCGATTGTCCGGGTCTGGGTAAACCAGGTTTTAAGCGCTTCCTGGGTAGTAATGGGAATAGGTAACTCTAGCTTGATGGCCCGTTGCAGTAGCTTAAGCGCAATCGAGTAAAGAATGTTGATGTGGTTAACATCCGACATTTCCACCATGGTTGCAATGGAGAAAAAGGAAACAAACAAGCCCTGCTTACGCATATTTAAGGCGAGTTCATTTAACAGGGTGGACTTTCCACAGCCCCGGTGTCCCGTAAAAATAAGCTTGCCGTCAGGTTCTAGGGCCAAAATATCATTTTCAAGTTTGGCTAGGGTACGACTACCGTAGGTGACGCGAAACGCATCAATATCCTCCGACGACAGCAGAGGGAAAAGGTTGAAGTTACGCGATGCTTGGGTAAAGCGCTGAAACAGTTCGTCGTTCATGCCTAATTGCCAGAAAGCCTAATCCATCATACCGAAGGGCCGGGCATGGGGGTGGCTTTCCGCTACGTCAGGCAGCAGGTTCCAGGGCGCTGGCCAGAATACTGGCGATGGCAGGCTTGTCGAGCTGCCCCTGGGCGACTTGCATCACCAGGTCGTAAGCCTCGTCGTTGGTGAGGGTGAGGCAATAGCCGTTGGCTTCTAAAAATGTATCCATCACGGCGAAGGCTGTGCGTTTGTTGCCATCTACAAAGGGATGGTTGCGCGATAAGTGATACAGGTAAGCCGCAGCTTGGTCAGCTAAAGTGGGATGCAACAATTCGCCGCCAAAGGTAGCCTGGGGCTGGGCCAGGGCAGATTCTAGCAATCCTCTATCACGCAGACCATTTGTGCCACCAAAGCTGGCAATTTGGTCAGCATGGAGTAAAAGAACTTCGTCAAGAGTCAGAAAATTAGGAGTTAGCAAGACGACGATAGACCTCCTCACGGTTCTGCTTAGACTTCAGATAAGCTTGCCAGACTGCGGAATCTTGGGCCACTTCTACCGGAGGTTGTAGAGATTTAACATAGCCCAAAATCTCCAGCAGGGCGTCATCGGGCACCTGGTCTAGCGCTTCTAGAATTTGTTCCTTCAGGGTGGCTGTGGTTGCTGTCATGGTTTTACCCGCCGTTGCACGATCTTATTTCTAGTGTGCCATTGATGCTACTTCCTGTTGGAAGGGTTGCAGGGCATTGTCCAACGCCGGTAAGAACACAGGCGATACCACCACATCACCAAAGAACATGACGACCGGGATATTTTCCAGGCGGGGATAAAAATCTGAGGGGGTAGGCCCATCGATATGGCGGCTGAGTACTCCAAACCCCAGGCGACCGCTGCGGGGTTGCCAACTGGGGGCGGTGCGCTGAAGCCAGTCTTCAAAGCTGGTGGCGGCGGCCATGCTGGTCACCAGGTTGTCAATGTTCTCGGCGGCGGGGAGGTTGTCGGCCAGTTGGGGCAGGTCTTCGGGCTGGGTAACCCAGGCTTTTTCTAGCAGGGCTGGCCGCTCGGCTGGGGTTTGCCAGGCGGCGATCGCATACTTGGCGGGCACCTCAGGCATGGCCTCGGTATCCACCACCTCGCCCCTGGCCAGGTCAAAAGCGCCTGCTGCACTGAGCCAGCGGAAACTTCCCAGTCGGCGGCAGCACCGGGTAGATTTCCCAGCCACCAGCGCAGGGTGCCTCGGCCCTGGTGTAAAAAGCTGATAAGGGAGGATTCCTCGGAATGCTGGGTGAGGAGTTCTCCATACAGCGCTTCCAGGCGACTGGTCACCGGCTCGTAAAGCTCGGCAAACTGCCCCAGTTGCCAGAGGGGACTGGTCAACAGGGCGGGGTGGCGAATTAGTTCCAGGGCCAGGGCGTCTATGGCGCAGTCGGTGTCGCCCAGTTGCAGGCAGCTAAAGCCCAGGCCAAAAAAAACCCCTGGCTTAGCCGGAATTAGCGCAATGGAGCGGCGAAAGGAATCCCTGGCGGCTTCGGGCTGCTGATTTTCAAGCTGGAGCCAGCCCAGGTTAGAGTGTCCAAATTCCTGATAGGGCACGGTTGCGTTGCCGACCTGGAACCAGGCGATCGCATCCGTCAGGCAACGCCCTGCCTCAGGTCGGGGGTCTCCCTGGTCTGGTAGCTTAAATCGCCCAAATTCCAGCCCAGTTGAAAGGGGTAGTAGGGTTCCCAAGGTGCCAACTCATGGGCACGGCTGAGAGCTTGGGCAAAGCCGTTGATGTCGTTTTTTGCCAGAGCCGCGAAGCCGTTGCTGGAAATGGCCCAGGCCCGGTGGATGGGGCCCAGCCAGAGGGTGATGGCGAGGGTGAGGCCGAGGCCGAGGGCGGCGAGGGGGAGGGAAGGGGGGAAGAACGAAGGGGGGAAGAACGAAGAGGGAAGAACGAAGGGGGGAAGAACGAAGAGGGA
>JAAUUR010000033.1 GCA_012031045.1 Leptolyngbyaceae cyanobacterium SM2_5_2 | reverse complement strand
CATCTTCGATGTGCAAGACGGCACCGGTAGACACCCGGTAGGGGCGAGCCAGGCGTAGCGTCAGCTGACCGCCCTCAAGGCTGGTCACCTCTCCAGATTCCTCGTGGGTAATTCCAGACGCTAGTTCCGTTTCAGCCACGGCCAAGTCACCCACCCGCACCGATGGCGTTTGACCGTTGAGATCAATCTGAACCCGGTCAGACTCGCGCACCACTAGCAGACGACGTACCGCTTCCTGCCCCTCTCGAATACCGCGCACTTCCCCAGACTCTTTACACTTGATTTCGGTGCGAGCCAGTACAGCTCCAGGAGCAATCTGCTGACCGTCTTCCACCAGCAGGGTGGTCACCGTGCTGCCCTGGGTCTGATCGGCCACCACATCGCGGCGAATCACCTGGGTTTCAAGCACCACCATTTGTAGACGCATCAGATCGGGATCGTTCTCATCCGCCACCAGTTCAATGTCGGCCATGACGTGGGGGGCTTCATCTTCAATATCCAGCACCAGCTGAGTCCGCAGAAGCTCTACCCCATCCACCGATTTAACCCGCTCCCCATCCTTAAAGGGCACCCGCTGGACGGCCCTAAGCTTAATGGAGCTGGCCGCATCAGCGGCGGAGTCCTGGCTGGGTACAGAAGGTTCATCGGGGACAGGATACTCTTCCACCGGGCGGAGCAGAATTGCAGGGCCTTCTGGGGTTTCGACGTATTCAACGTACCGCAGAGAATCGGCCACCAAACCGGGCATGATTTCTTCCCCAGCGGTAACGATGGTTCCATCGCGATCCATCACATCCTCTGGGGCATCCACCATGTGAATGTCACCAGGTTTAATCAGGATTTCCCGCAGAATATCGTTTTTCTGAGTTACCTCAACCACACCGCTGTTCTGGCAGAAGATGTCCTTAACGACCTCCGTACCCGCTTCAATGTACTGGCCGTCTTCTACCATCAGCAGGGAAATATCCTTGTTGACCTCGTGGGCCTCTTCCGGAATCCACAGGAGGGTGCCTCCCTGAATTACCTCATAGCCCTGCTTGCCCTTGCCTTTTTTGGCCACATCTACCCCAGAGAACTTGACGATGCCGCCAGTCTGAGTTTGGTACTGGTCATCCTCTAGCTCAGCAATCACCTGGCCACTGGTCACCTTAGCGCCAGGGGTCGCAATCAAGGAGAACCGCTGACCGTAGGACGTTTCAATGAAGTAATGCTCCCGGCCCTGGCCATGCTCCTTGCGCACCTGGGCCTGATCCAGCATGACCGAGGCTGTGATGATCTCGACCTCACGGGCGCCCTTGTCGTCCTCAGCTTCGGGTAGACGCACCAAGCCACCCCGCTCGGTGGTAAGCTTGGTGGCGGCTAGGGTTGCGCCCGCCTCAACATAATCGCCGTTACGCACCACAGGTTCAGCACCGGGCAGCAGGTTATACACATCGCCAGACAGCACCCATAGCAGGCCGCCCCGCTGGGCCAGGCGGGTTGTGTTGCCCTGGCGGTCGGTTTTTTCTTCCTGCACGAGGCCGGCAAACTTAACTTCCCCGGCCAGGTCAGAGGTCACGTCCTTGGTAGCTTTCTCCGTTACCTTGCGGGTGCGGCCAGCGGAAGGCAACTCAGCCAGGAGATGCTCCTTGCCTACTGTGTCACCATCGCTCACAAAGAGAATCGTGCCCTGGGGCAGCGTCTCGGTTTGATTTTTGCCGTTGCCCTCAATCACCAGATCGGCGTTGGACTCTAGCATTAGGGCATCTTCGCCGTAGCGGGTACGGAAGGCCCGGCTCTTAAACCGCTTGGGCATACGCACTACCCCGGCCTTGCTGGCCTTGATGCGGGGAGCAACTTCGCCGGTAAAGGTACCGCCCGTGTGGAAGGTACGCATGGTCATTTGGGTACCCGGCTCACCGATGGACTGAGCCGCAATGATCCCCACCGCTTCGCCCAAATCCACCATCTCAGAGTGGGCCAGGCTCCAGCCATAGCAGAGGCGGCAGACCGAACGGGTGGCTTCGCAGGTGAGAGGAGAGCGCACCATGATCTCCTCAACCCCAGCCTTAACCAGCATCTCAGCCAGTTCAGGGGATACGGCCTGATCCTTTTCCAACAGTACCTCCCCTGTTTCGGGGTGGAGGACGTCTTCAGCGACGACCCGACCCAGCAAACGATTCTCCAGGGGGATGAGCACCCGTTCGCCATCGGTCATGCTGCGGAGGGGAATGCCGCGCTTGGTGCCGCAGTCGTGCTCTCGGATAATCACATCCTGAGACACGTCTACCAGGCGACGAGTCAAATAGCCGGAGTCCGCTGTACGCAGAGCGGTGTCTACCAGACCCTTACGGGCTCCATAGGAGGAAATTACGTATTCGGTTACAGTCAGCCCTTCGCGGAAGTTGGTTTTAATGGGCAGGTCGATGATTTCTCCCTGGGGATTCGCCATCAGCCCTCGCATGCCGACCAGCTGACGCACCTGGGAGATATTTCCCCGTGCCCCAGAAAAGGCCATCATGTAAACGGAGTTGAGGGGATTGTTTTCCTTGAAGTTACGCACCACCTGGTTCTTAAGCTCTTCGCTGGTGTCGTTCCAGGTGTCAATTACCTTGGTCAAGCGCTCAACTTCGGTAATTTCGCCACGGGTGTAGCGCTCTTCGGTGGCGCGAATATCATCCTCCGCCGCCGCCAACAGTTGGCGTTTTTCCTGGGGTACCTGGAGGTCTTCCACACTAATGGACACCCCAGCCCGGGTGGCGTACTTAAAGCCCAAATCTTTAATGCGGTTAGCCATTTGGGCGGTACGAGCGGTGCCGTAGTGGGTAAACGACCAGGAAATCAGCTTTCTCAGCTGCTTTTTGTCGATGATGCGATTCCGAAAAACCATTGAGGATTGAGTTGCCTCGTGCTCAGCCATGTCGTTTCCGCCCTCGGTTAGTGTGCTGATGTGTGGTGTACTGGTTGGTAGGCCGACGCAGTGGTCTGCTGTTGTCTATGGCCTGGGTTAGATGTTGAGGATCCCGCCTAGTTCGCGATCGCTCAAGCACCGCTTTGTTGTAGATAATGCGCCCCGGCGTGGTTTTGATGTATTGGGAGATTAGGTTGCCCTCGCTATCTAGCCGCACCCGACGGTCAGAATAGATTTCGGTAATGCTGCCATCCTCAGATTCAATCCGCTCTGGGGCGGCGTCGCTGGATTGGTCGGACTCCACCGGGCCATCAAACCGGAGCCAGACCTTGGCATGCAGTTCAACCAACCCCTGTTCAAAGGCCATAATGGCATCGTCCATACCGGCGTAGTAGTTGCCCGCACCCTTGGTAGCATTGGGGTTGTCGGCAGTCAGGTAGTAGCAGCCCAAGACCATGTCCTGGCTAGGGGTAATAATCGGCTGCCCGGTGGCCGGTGACAGAACATTGTTCGAGGCCAGCATCAGCAGTCGGGCCTCCGATTGGGCCTCTAAGGACAGGGGTACGTGCACCGCCATCTGGTCACCGTCAAAGTCGGCGTTAAAGGCCGGACAAACCAGAGGGTGGAGCTGAATGGCTCGGCCTTCCACCAGAATGGGCTCGAAGGCCTGGATCCCCAGGCGGTGTAGGGTAGGTGCTCGGTTAAGCATGACCGGGTGGCTCTCAATCACCTCCTCCAGTACCTCCCAGACGTTGGGATCGTTGTGCTGAATCATCTTTTTGGCCGCCTTGATGTTGTTGACTAGACCCTGGCGAATCAACCGGTGGATCACAAACGGCTGAAATAGCTCGATCGCCATCTCGCGGGGCAGCCCACACTGGTGGATTTGTAGCTTCGGCCCTACCACAATCACAGAACGACCGGAGTAGTCCACCCGCTTACCCAGCAGGTTTTGGCGGAAGCGGCCCTGTTTGCCTTCAATAATGTCCGATAGGGATTTGAGCGGTCGGTTGTTGGCCCCTACCACGGTGCGACCCCGCCGCCCATTGTCAATCAGGGCATCCACGGCCTCTTGCAGCATCCGCTTTTCGTTACGGACGATAATTTCCGGGGCCAGGATTTCCTGTAACCGTGCCAGGCGATTGTTGCGGTTAATCACCCGGCGGTAGAGATCGTTCAAGTCAGAGGTGGCAAAGCGGCCCCCGTCAAGCTGCACCATAGGCCGTAAATCCGGGGGAATCACTGGAATCACGTCTAGCACCATCCACTCGGTTTTAGAGCCCGTGGCAATGAAGTTGTCGATCACGCGCAGCCGCTTGATCAGCTTGGCCCGCTTCTGGCCCTTAGAGTTGGCGATATCCTCCCGCAGCTTCTCGGCCACCGTTTCCAGGTCAAGATCCTCCAGTAGTTGCTTCAGAGCCTCGGCCCCAATCCCTACCTCAACCCCAGATAGCTCAGTGTCTTCATCGTAGAGCTGGTCTTCAATCTCAATCCACTGATCCTCAGTCAGCAACTGCTTGTAGCTGAGGTTCTCGGCGTTACCGGGATCGAGCACTACATAGGCATTGAAGTAAACAATTTGTTCCACGTCCCGCAGCGGCATATCCAGCAAAATGGCGATATAGCTAGGGATGCCCTTCAGATACCAGACGTGGGCCACCGGAGCGGCCAGCTTGATGTAGCCCATGCGGTGGCGGCGCACCCGCGACTCGGTCACCTCTACGCCGCAGCGTTCGCAGACAATGCCGCGGTGGCGTACCCGTTTGTACTTACCACAGTGGCATTCCCAGTCCTTAGCAGGGCCAAAAATCCGCTCGCAGAAGAGCCCATCCATCTCTGGCTTCAGGGTGCGGTAGTTGATGGTCTCCGGTTTAGTAACCTCGCCCACCACCTGACCGTTCGGTAGGGTACGCTCACCCCATTGACGAATTCGTTCGGGGGACGCCAGTCCAATTTTGACGTAGTCAAACCGCTGTTCTAGCTTGGCCATGCTGGGTGTTTTCCTTGTAAGCGCGCTCAATCAAACAGAAAGCTTGATCCCTAAGGGATCCTAAAGGTTAAGGTTAAAAAAACTGTCGTGACGGGCTCGCCCCACCCCCAGGTAAGGCGATGCGCCGCCAGTCGGCTTATTCGTCTAGATCATCACCATCGTCACGGGAGATGGACTCGTAGGTGGGCCGAGAGGGGGCCCGGCGGGTGTTCACGTCGGCCATCAGGTCAACTTCAAGGTCGCGGCTGGTGCCGTCTTCGCGGGTTTCCACCTTGTGGACGGCAATATCCAAACAGAGGGATTGCAGTTCTCGCATCAGCACCTTGAAGGACTCAGGGGTACCAGGCCTGGGAATCGACTTACCCTTAACAATGGCATTCAGCGCCTCGTTGCGGCCCTGCATATCGTCAGACTTAACGGTGAGCAATTCCTGCAGGGTGTAGGCCGCGCCAAAGGCTTCCAGAGCCCAAACTTCCATTTCCCCAAACCGCTGACCGCCCTGCTGGGCTTTGCCGCCCAGAGGCTGCTGGGTTACCAGGGAGTAGGGGCCGGTGGAACGGGCGTGGATCTTGTCGTCTACCAGGTGGACGAGCTTCAGCATGTAGGCTTTACCGACGGTAACCGGACGGTCGAAGGGATCCCCGGTGCGGCCATCAAAGACCTTGATTTTGCCGGGGTTATCGGGGTTGAAGACCCAGTCTTTATGGGTGGTTTCCCGCGCCTCCATCAGTTTGCCGTGGGTAGAGTTGCGGGAGGCTTCTTCCCCATACATTTCGTCAAAGGGGATCACCTTAAAGCGCACGTCCAGGTTTTCAGCGGCCCAGCCCAGCAAACACTCAAACACCTGGCCTACGTTCATCCGGGAGGGCACGCCCAGCGGGTTAAGAACGATATCGACCGGCGTACCATCGGGCAGGTAGGGCATATCTTCGATCGGCAAAATCCGCGAGATAATCCCCTTATTGCCGTGGCGACCGGCCATTTTGTCGCCCACCTGAATTTTGCGCTTCTGGGCGACGTATACCCGCACCACCATATTGGCACCGGGGGGCAGTTCATCTCCCTGCTCACGGGTGAACACCCGCACGTCTACTACCCGGCCCTTTTCGCCGTTGGGCACGCGCAGGGAGTTATCCCGCACATCCCGCGCCTTTTCACCGAAAATGGCCCGCAGCAGCTTTTCTTCGGGGGGCTGGTCAGACTCGCCCTTGGGGGTCACTTTACCCACCAGAATGTCACCGGACTCTACCCAGGCGCCAATCCGGATAATACCGGTTTCATCGAGCTGGCGCAGGGCATCTTCGCCAACGTTGGGAATTTCGCGGGTAATTTCCTCTGGCCCTAGCTTGGTTTTGCCGTGCCTCAATCTCGAACTTTTCGACGTGGATAGTAGGTATACACATCGTCGTAAACCATAGCGCTCACTGAGCAGGATGGCGTCCTCGTAGTTGTAGCCCTCCCAGGGCATATAGGCGACCAGGATATTTTGTCCGAGCGCAAGTTCGCCACCCTCAGTGGCTGAGCCATCGGCCAGTACCTGCCCGGTCTGGACGCGCTCGCCTGGAAACACAATCGGACGCTGATTCAAGCAGGTGTCCTGGTTGGAGCGCTGGTACTTCTGCATTTCGTAGCTATGGACATGCCCCTGCGGATCCTTTACCTGAATCAAGTCCGCATCCAGGTAGACCACTTCACCATTGCTGCGGCTGATGATTACCATGCCAGAGTCGCGGGCGGCTTGCGCTTCTAAGCCAGTACCCACCAGAGGCCGCTCCGGTTGGAGCAGCGGCACGGCCTGCCGCTGCATGTTAGAACCCATCAGGGCACGGTTAGCGTCATCGTGCTCCAGGAAGGGAATCAGCGAGGTCGCCACCGAAATAATCTGCACGGGGGAAACCGCCACGTAGTCTACCTCAGTAGAGGCGGTGGTGGTAAAGTCCTGCCGGTAGCGGACGGGCACCGTTTCGCCGATGATGTAACCAGTCTCATCGGTCGCAATATCGCCAGGGGCTACCCGCAGGTCATCCTCCTCGTCAGCGGTCATATAAATCGGTTCTTGATCCTTAAACACCCGACCATTTTCGGCCTTGAAGAAGGGCGTTTCAATGAAGCCAAACTCGTTGACGCGGGCGTGGGTCGCCAGAGAACCAATCAACCCGGCGTTAGGGCCTTCTGGGGTTTCAATGGGGCAGATCCGCCCGTAGTGGGAGGGGTGAATATCGCGCACCGCGAAGCCTGCCCGCTCACGGGTTAACCCACCCGGCCCCAGGGCGCTGATCCGGCGCTTATGGGTCAGCTCCGCCAGGGGGTTGGTCTGATCCATGAACTGAGAGAGCTGGCTGGAGCCAAAAAACTCCTTGATGGCCGCCACCAGGGGTTTGGGGTTGACCAGCGAAGCGGGCGTCAAGGCATCGGAATCCGACACCGTCATCCGTTCTCGAATAATCCGCTCTAGGCGGTTAAGCCCAACTCGTACCTGGTTTTGCAGCAGTTCACCTACGGAGCGCACCCGGCGGTTACCGAGGTGATCGATATCGTCGATGTTACCGATATCAAACTCCAGGTTGATCAAATAATCGATGGCCGTGAGGATATCCATGGGTGTCAGCACCCGAGTGGTATCGGGTACATTTAACCGCAGCTTGCGGTTCAGCTTGTAGCGTCCGACTCGACCCAGGTCATAACGCTTGGGGTCATGGAAGCGCGAGTAGAGCAATTGCTCGCCCCCGGCCACCGTCGGCGGTTCACCGGGGCGCAGTTTGCGATAAAGCTCCAGCAGCGCTTCTTCTTCGCTAAACTGACCTTCTTTTTCGATCGTCTTCTGAAAATATTCCGGGTTACGCAGAGAGTCGAAGATTTCGTTGTCGCTTAACCCCAATGCCTTCAACAGCACCTGGGCCGAGAGCTTGCGGGTTTTGTCAATCCGCACCCAGACCAGATCATTTTTGTCGGTTTCAAACTTGAGCCAGGCTCCCCGGTTAGGAATCAGGTTGGCATTGTAGGTGCGTCGTCCGTTTTTGTCGGTTTCGGCCTTGTAGTAAACCCCAGGACTGCGTACAATCTGATTCACGATGACGCGCTCAGCCCCATTAATGATAAAGGTGCCGCGATCGGTCATCAGGGGGAGATCCCCGATGAACACTTCCTGCTCTTTGATTTCGCCCGTCTCTTTGTTGATCAGGCGAGTTGGCACATACATCTGCACGGCGTAGGTAGCATCCCGACGCTTAGCCTCGTCCACATCGTACTTGGGGCTCTTGAGCTTGTATTGTTTCCCCAGAAAGTGAAGCTCCAGCTTACCCGTGTAGTCAGTAATGGGCGAGAAACTTTCGAGTTCTTCAATCAGTCCTTCCTCTAAGAACCAACGAAAGCTAGAACGCTGGATCTCAACTAGGTCGGGCAGTACAAAGTTGGGAGTCGTGTAGGTGGTAGGTTCAGTCATGGGTTTCCTAAAGCGAGTCGGGCCCTGGCCGTTGCGGTAATCTTGGGTAATCTGTACAAAAACATCCAAAAGCAAAAATTTGGTTAACCAGCGTACTGGCTAACCATCAGTGGTACACTGAGTGGTACGATGGATTTTCAGCATTGGGGCAGTCATAGCGGCAAAGCGGGGGCGAAGATAGACTGGCAAATCAGCACGGCAAAGCCATCTCACGAAATTTGAGGGCCACAAGTCAGGCCAGATCCAGACTTGCTTGGCCTAGGGTCTAACCGACCGCCGCTACAGAGCAGGCCGGATTTAGATCGGGTGGACTACTCGGCAAGTTAAACAATTTCCAGGCATTACGAGTTGTGGTTGCGGCTAAAGCCGGAAGGTCTTCTTGGCGCAGTTCAGCAAGATAGGTCGCCACATAGCGAACAAAGGCTGGCTGGTTGCGTCGCTCTTTACGCATAGGTTCTGGGGATAAAAAGGGACAGTCGGTTTCAACTAACAAGCGATGGGCTGGAACCATCCGGGCCGAGGCTTTAACCTGATGAGCGTTTTTAAAGGTCACAATGCCGCTGAAGCTGATGTAAAACCCTAAATCCAGAAACCACTGGGTCTCCTCTGGAGTGCCGGCCCAACAATGCATAACGCCCTGAATAGGGCCTGCACTCTGCTGGAAGGAGGCGATCAGGTCTGCCGTAGCCTCGGCGGCATCCCGACAGTGAACGATAATCGGATGCCCCAGACGATGGGCGATCATCATCTGAGTCCAAAAAGCGTGCCGCTGACGGTCAGCATCGTCGGCCTTGTAAAAGTCCAAGCCGGTTTCTCCAATAGCAACCACACGCGGTTCAGATCGAGCTAAGTACTCAATCTCAGCAGCGGTGGTGGCTGTCCACTTATCCACATCCAGAGGATGCAGCCCAATAGCTAAATATAGCTCTGGGAACCGATCCGCAATGGCCTGCATGGCTGCGAATTCTCCGGGCTCAACGCAGGAATGAATCAGCCGAATCAATCCTGCCTCTCGCCAAGCTTGGGCAAGCTCGTCGAGATCCCCGGCAAACGTATCAAAGTTTAAATGTACGTGGGTATCGACCAGGGTCATGGGAGGGGGCAGCTAAGCGCTAAGAACCAAAGAAGAAACCAACTCAAACCTAGACGAACCGCAAAGGCCTAGGAAGCGGCTATCTCTTGAGCCTCCCTCGCCTTTAAAGCTCGCGCCAAGCGAGACTTCTTACGAGCCCCGGTGTTGGGGTGCAGAATTCCACGCTTAATAGCCTTGTCAATTTTGCTGTAGGCGGCTGCCATCCTGGCCTGGACAGTCTCCATATTTTCTGGGGTTGGGTCGGCTTGATAGGCTTCAAGCGCCGCAAGATAACTTTTACTTAAAGTTTTAACCGCTGACTTATAAGAACGATTATGGAGTCGATTGCGTTCGGCAATCTCAATGCGTTTGAGCGCAGACTTAATATTTGCCACTGTTTGACCCTAGCCTAACAAAAATTACAGAGGTGACCTGGATATAACATCATAGCACCTGATATTAAAAATGCATGCTTTACTTTCTCAACAAGTTCGCCTTGAAATCGACTAGGATGTTAGCACACTGGTATATGAGTGTTTAGCTGGCCCTGGTGCCTGAGTGGGTCTGGGTCGCGTCCTCACGTACACTACTGGTTTATCCGGGTAACTCCGCTGTAATGCTGCGCATTATTCATCAGCTAACTGAGGCCAAGACAGAGCTGCAGCGCATCTGTGCTCGCACCCATGACGATCAGGTCGTTCACAAAGAGGCTACTGTTCGGGAGATTCTCCACGCGGTTAAGCGTCAGGGGGATCAGGCCCTTCTTCAGTACACAGCCGACTTTGACAAAGTCGCCCTGACCAACGAAGACCTGCGAGTGTCTGGGGCTGAGCTGGATGCCGCCTATCAGCAGGTTAGCAAGCCGCTCCTTGATGCAATCCGGCTAGCTTGTCGGAATATTGAAACCTTTCACCGCCAGCGTGTACCCCAAAGCTGGGTGCGGTTTGAGGACAACGGTGTAGTGCTGGGTAAGCGGTATACCCCGGTAGATCGGGCTGGTATTTACGTTCCTGGTGGTCGAGCGGCTTATCCAAGTACGGTGTTGATGAATGCTGTTCCGGCACGGGTAGCGGGAGTATCGCGCATTGTCATGGCAACCCCCCCCGCTGGAGGAATGGCAATCCCACCGGCTGTTTTGGTGGCCGCCCAGGAGGCTGGCATTGCTGAAATTTATCGAGTGGGCGGGGCGCAGGCCATTGCTGCCCTAGCCTACGGTACCGAAACTATTCCTGCCGTTGACGTTATCACTGGCCCTGGCAATATTTACGTCACCCTGGCTAAGAAACTGGTCTTTGGTACCGTAGGAATTGATTCGCTGGCGGGGCCTTCTGAAGTGTTGGTGATTGCCGACCATACCGCCAACCCTACCCATGTAGCCGCAGATTTGCTGGCCCAAGCTGAGCACGACCCGGTTGCCGCCGCAATCCTAATCACCACTAGTGTTCCTCTGGCTGAGAGAGTCGCCGCAGAGGTCGAGCGTCAGTTGGCTGGCCATCCTCGGCAAACCTTGACAGAAAAGTCCATCGCCAACTACGGGTTAGCCATTGTGGCTGAGAGCCTGGAACAGGCCGCTCGCTTATCGAATGAATTTGCCCCCGAGCATTTGCAGCTAGAGGTGGCCGAGCCCTGGGATTTACTGGAACACATCCGCCATGCCGGAGCCATTTTCCTGGGTCACTCTACGCCTGAGGCGGTGGGCGATTATTTGGCTGGCCCAAACCACACCCTGCCTACCTCAGGAACGGCTCGGTATGCTTCTCCCCTCTCCACAGAAACATTTATGAAGCACTCTAGCCTGGTTCAATATTCTCCCCAGGCACTTCAGGAGGTTTCATCGGCCATTGCTGTACTGGCTGAAGCTGAAGGGCTCTATTCCCACGGGGAGTCCGTTGAGCAGCGCAGATTGTCTAGCCCTATGCCCGCAGATAGCCCGATTGAACCGATTGAACACTAAAGTTGCTGCTAGAAGCGGCTCGGCGTACAATACCCTTTCACCTTCAGTGGCGGATTTTTGTGTTTGAAGCCGTTTTAATTGCTCTAGATCATTCCCCCTTCGACCAAACTATTATGGCGGCGGCTGAGCGGTTGAAGCTGTCTGCCCAGGCTATAGTGGTGTTTGTCCACGTCCTTCCTTACCCTGAGGATGCTGGCGATCAGGACGTATCGCGCCCCTCGCTGGCGGAACTTCCCGATCTTCAGATTAAAGAGTACCTGGCCACCTGTGCCCAAAAGCTTGAAGAAATTACTCCAGTGATTGAGGTCGTTCAGGGCAACGCTGATATGGAGATTGTACGGTTAGCGAATATTCACCAGGTAGGCCTAATTGTGGTGGGCAGTCGTGGCTTAACTGGAGTGGATCGAATTTTAGCGGGGTCGGTGAGTAGCCAGGTGGTGGAACAAGCCCCCTGCACAGTGATGGTCGTAAAGCCCTAGGGACAGGGCGAACCTGGAGAGGATAGCGACTTATTTCCTGTTGCAGAACTAACCATGGACTCAGTAGCTATGCACTCAGTAGCTATGGACTAAAATAAAGGATGGATTCTTAACGGAATGCTCCTATGGCCATTGCCCCCTCACAGCCAGTCCTTAGCCTTCCGGATCATACTCAGCTTCCGGAAACAGACGGCACCTTTGTGAAAAATTTCCAAGAGCATCCCCAGAGCCTTTTGCTTACGGATTCTATTCGCCCGGTCTTAGACACGCTACACCCCGATGGCCAGTACGCCATTGGTCAAGATTGCGGCATTTACTGGCGCTTAGTCGAGCCGCCAGAGCGTGGGGCCGAAGCGCCAGACTGGTTTTATGTGCCTAACGCTCCACCTTTGCTAGACGGCAAGATGCGCCGCTCCTACGTGCTGTGGAAAGAAATTGTCGCCCCGCTGATTGTGATTGAGTTTGTTTCTGGCGATGGCTCTGAGAAGCACGATCAGACCTCGCCCTTGGCCGGAGATGAGTCTAAGGCCGGAAAGTTCTGGGTCTATGAGCGTGCTATTCGAGTACCGTTTTACGCTGTTTACGATGTAGAAAAGGCATTGGTTGAGGTCTACGAGTTAACAGGCAACTACTATCAACGCTGTCACCCTAACGAACGGGGGCATTTCCCAATTCCGTCGACGGGCGTCGAACTAGGAATTTGGCAAGGGCATTACATCAATCAGACTCTTCCCTGGCTGCGCTGGTGGACTAGCGATGGCCACCTGCTCTTAACGGGCGACGAACGGGCCGAGCAGGAAAAACAGCGGGCCGAGCAGGAAAAACAGCGGGCTGACCGCCTGGCTAACCGTTTACGAGAATTGGGCCTTGATCCAGACGATCTTTAAGCCTGGATTCTGACCCAGCAAAGGCAGACATTCAGGCAGGTGCCGAGTTGAGCAAGGATGGGCCGCTTTACTCAAGGCGATTGTCTTTGCCATACTCTCGTCGGATGCCCTCCAGGAAATCCGATTGTCGCAGGATAGTTTTCGTTGTGAGCGATGGCCTGCAGGCAAACAAAGCGAATGACATTCATAATCATCGCGCCACTTAGCTCGTAGCGAGCGGCCAGTTGTCCTAAATCAACCGCTGGTTCTAGGGTGGCGGCCTGGGGCAGTCCTTTTTGCCAAAGGAGCTGCCGTTCTCGCTGGCGCGGCATGGGGAAGTGAACGATTTGTTCAAAGCGTCGCGAAAAGGCGTCATCCACATGGTTAGCCAGGTTAGAAGCTAAAATAACTAGCCCATCAAAGGTTTCTACCCGCTGCAAGAGAAAAGAAACCTCCTGGTTGGCGTAGCGATCGTGGGAATCTCTGACCTGGGTGCGTTTGCCGAAGAGAGAGTCAGCTTCATCGAAGAAGAGAATCCAGTTTTTGTGCTCCGCTTTGTCAAACAGGGCAGCCAGGTTTTTCTCGGTTTCCCCGATATATTTGGAGATCACCAGCGACAAATCCACCTTATACACCTCACGACCGGTGGTTTTACCGAGCAGGGTAGCCGTTAGGGTCTTGCCGGTGCCCGGTGGGCCGTAGAACAGCGCCCGGCAGCCAGGGCGGAGTTTTTTGGCCATTGCCCATTCCTGCATGAGCACCTGTTCATGGCAAATCCAGCTCTCCAATTCTTTGATTTGGGCCAGGGTCAGGGCAGGTAACACCAGATCATCCCACTCCATCGCTGTTTCTAGCCGCTGGGCCGGAAACCGAAAACTCATGCGGGGCGGACGCACCTTGCCGGTCAAAAATCGCTCGGCATATTCAGCGTCGATCACCAGGCGACCACTCATAGGCGGTTCGCCATCGGGAGGCTCTTCCAGGGTGATCACGCCCTGTTTAACCAGGGGATGCTCGCCCAGATCTGGGCTTGCCAATACAGTCGGGCCTCAATATCCTCCCCGGCCAGGAGAAAGAGAGCCGTATCGCCGGTAGGTAAAAAGCCACGGTGCTGACGACCGCGTAGCCCGCCGAGTTGGGGGTAGTCTCCCGCCTCTGGCAGGGCGTCTTGAATCAGGCGGTCAAAGAAGTGGGGTTGGATCCAGGGGACGAGGGTTAGCAAGAGCAGAAGTTGGGCGTCGGGGTCGAGGTGCGATCGCGGACAAAGGTACTGTAAGGATCAGCGCCATTACAAGTTGGAAACTGCAGCTTTTTCCGAGGTAGTCGGTGTATCAGCCTTGACAAAGGCTCTTGTCAATCGCCAAATGAAAAATTGCTCTAGAACTGAAAGAGACTGAGTTACATACACTAGCCTGGATGCAAGAGCTATTGTTTCTCCCACTTTATTCGTTAAACCTTAAGGTGTAGGTGTGGCCAGTATTTGAACCAATCCGAAGGGTTTCAATCCACCAGGGTTCAACAACTTCCAATTCAACTTGAGACTCGGAATTTCCCACTACTTTAACCTCAATGGGCACCTGGATAACGCGGTTGTCGGCATGTTGTACCTGTATGACAAAAGTTAAACTTAAGATGGTGTCGACCGGCGTATTGGGGCCTAGGGAGCCAAACACATTGAGGATAGGAAATTCGATTTCTGGCAAGCTAGACGGATAGTTTCTTGAAATATCTAGGTCGGAAGTTGCCCCGCCCCCATCCGACGAAGATGACTCCCTTCTTTCGGAAGTTGCCTGCCCTTGTTCTGTAGCAGGTGAAGTAGTGCTGGATCCACCGGTTTCGTCCGCTTGAGCCCCGGATATGCCACCACCGCTTGAACTCGTCCGTCTGCGTTCACCAGCAACTGTTCCCGAACTCTGGCGGGTGCCTGACCCGCCTCCCCCACCACTATTGTCTGAGTACAAGGTGCGGATAATCGGGCAATTGGGCAGATAGGTAGTGGGGTTATTAAATACATCCTGAATACCAACTATCAAGTCACGCAGGTTGAGCGGACCGCCCCGCAGGGCCACATAATCTAGCTCACAGGACAAGCCTGTCTCTCCACTGACATCAAACCGCGCCTTGGCACCTTCGGCCACCCTCGCTGCAATGCCAACACCGGCACCTACTTGAATGCGGAGTTTAGCAATATTTACGGTGGTATGGTTCAGAACGGTTTCCTGCAGACGTTCAAATTCAGCAGAGTTAACATATCCGGCCAAGTAGGACGAGAGCAATTCGTAAGCTGAGGTGAGATCCTCCCCTTCCACGGTAGCCTCGTAGGCACCTTCACCTGCTGAAAGCAGCTGACGGGCAAGATCCATAAACTCAACCCCATTTATTTGGGCCCCAAAATCCAAGTAAGCTTCGAGATTTACGCCATAAACCCGCCTCGCCCTGTCTAGGGTATTCGTTGACAATAGGGAGCGTGCCCCCCGTTGACGGCGCAGCAAGGCGGCAAAGCCAGTAAGTTGTTGTCCTCCTAAAACGATGCGTTGGAAGAAAGAAACGGTATCGAGTACATTTCCGAAGGAAACACTGGGTATGGTGGGCATCCTGCCGGTCTGCATTGCCTGAATAATCTGATCCACACTGACAATGTTAGTCAGGTTGAACTCCATATTTTGCTGACCTGCTGAGCTAGCGTAATACTGATCTTCGCCTTGTTTCAGGTAAACGATTACCTTTATTTGAGGGTCTTCGCCAGGAGCTTGAATAAACCGTAATTCAACGCCGCCGCCAGCGTCTGCAGGCAAGGAAGACAACGCTTGGTCAATCACCGGAATGGGTAGCCCGATCATGGCTCCAATCTGACCTTCTAAGAAAAGCGAAGTAGTGGTAATGTTCCCTTGCGTGGATTGATCAAAGCCCACAGTTACCTGCGCGCTGAGGTTAACACTTGCGAACACGCTGAGGAAGTTTAAGAGCGAAAGGGGATCCATGTTCGTAATATCCGGCCGTGCCCCCTGGAAGTCGCGTGCCTCTGTGTTAGGCCCCCAGGCCCGACCACTCCTTCGTACCCCTTCACCGTCCCCTACAGCCTCGCTAAAGCTGTCTGATGGTCGCCGGATGCCAGCCCCCACCTCTGCATCGGCCTGGGCGAACACACCACCTTCAATACGTTGATGGGTCAAGTATTGGTCCCCGTTCTGGCCGAGCAAATTCAAGATGGGATCTCCCATACCGGCTGCGGGGGTAACAGATAAGCCTGTTTCGAGGGCCGATGCTCCAACGAAGGTTAAAAAGTCTGTTGTCGGGATGGAATATTCCTCAATAAAAACGCCTCTGAAACCAGCCATGAAATTGGCACCTGCCTCTGCACCAATGCCAACCCCCCTACTCCCGGAAGTACCACCTCGCGACCGACCTCTGCCTAGCATCACTGAGCCACCTACTCCCGTGTCAAAGGCCAACCTGCCTTCCTTACGAACAAAAAGCCGTACCGAGCCTTCACTCACTCGATCCACGTAGATCACTGCCGCGCCACCGGTATAAATGGGGTATCCCCAGGTAATGCCGCCGGTAACCTCAAAATAAAAACCATTACCAACGGGCAACACCTGATCAAGGACTTCGCGGGAGGCAGTTTCTATTACACCTTCCTCCTCATCCCCATTACGCTGAATGGAAAGCCCGGTCGATTTCACCCCCATACCTGGATGCGGCGATTGCTGTATGGTGTGAACCAGCTCATGGGCTAGTAGTTTCTGGCCTACCTGACTACCTGGTTGATATTCTCCCTGCTTAAAGTAAATATCCTGCCCAGTCGTAAAGGCGCGGGCACTCAACGCCCGATTCAGTTGATCGGCTTTGCCATCGGCATGAATTCTAACGCCTCTAAAATCGGCTCCCAGGGCGTGCTCCATTGACCGCTGGACGGACTGATGGAGAGGCTGTCCGCCGCCCTGGGTCTGGTGAATTCCCTGTTCAACCTGAGGATCGATAGAACCTTGCCCCTCACTTTGACGCTGCACTAACGGCGTGATGTGGGGCTTAGCCTGAACAGGGGCTAAGGGCACATGCCCAGCCTGGCTGGCGACCTGATCGGCCTCTTGCTCGTAGAGATCGTTGGGTTCACCTAGGGTTAGCTTGGCTTGAATGGTTGGTTGATTGGTCTCGCTGGGAGGTGGGTTGGCTGGGGGTGAATCAGCAGGGGGTAGGGGTGGTTCGGCGGTTGAGGTTTGGGCGATCGCCAAATCTGCTGCTTCAGTTTGAGGTTGGCTCTCCTCTAGCTCTAGCAAGTTATCGGCGTTTTGCTGAGTCTGCACAATCGCCTTTTGGGCAGGATTCTGCTTGGCAAAAAAGGACTTAGACACCTGAACCTGTGTCTCTTTTTGGAAAAAAGGTCGGCTAGCATGGCTAGGGGTCGATGATGTCCGGGAACGAGCTCGTAGCATGATTGCTTGTACCCTAAACTACGGTGAATCGTGCAACATTACTGACTACCCCGTTGTTGACAATCGTGACTCCACCGCCCGCCGTCCCGGCTGGAACCTCGGCCACAATTTCCACCCGTGACGAGTTGTCAGTCATAAATGCCCAGCTTACAACTATGGCTGGGATGCCACCAATCCGTACCTCATCGGTGCTGCCCTGGGTAGGGCCAAATCCCCAGCCTCTAATCGTAATGCGGCTGCCAACTGCCGCGCTGCGGGGCGATACAACATCAATCCAGGGTGTATGGAGGCGGCAAACTTCTACGGCATTTTCTGCATTGAATTCACGCAGGTTCTGGGTAGCGCGGGGAGTTGGATCACAAGTGTGAAACATCTCGTGCAACAAGGTAGACGCCATCATGTAGCGACCAATCCGAAATGACCGCAGGTTAAACGCAATGTTTCTACCCGTTCGTTCGCCAAAAACGTTATCGTCAAAAGGCCGCAGATATACATTGGAGTTATCGAAAGTATCTTGTAAAGCATTAGCTGTACCGCAGCTGCCGCTAAAGTGATTTTGGCAACGCCGTGATGTCAGTACACTACGCACAATACTTTCTGCCTGATTAAGACGGCGCAATTGCTGACGATCAGTAACGACTTCCCACCCTGCAGGCGCGGGTGCAGTTCCTATGTTCCAACGTTGAACTGGGTTTCTCTCACCTTCCATACCAGTTTGCTGAACCACATGAGTTAATTCATGGGCGAGCAACTTCTGTCCTGCTTGACTATCTGGCTGATACTCTCCTTGATTAAAATAAATATCCTTTCCTGTGGTAAATGCTCGAGCATTGAGCGATCGATTTAATTGGTTTGCCTGGCTGTTGGTGTGAACTCGGACAGGGCTGAAATCAGCGTCAAAGGCTTGCTCCATAGACTGGCGCAGGGGTGGGGCGATCGCCTCGCCACCCCCGCGAGACTGCTGAATCCCTTGCTCTACCTGGGGTGAGGGGGTTACGGTTCCCTCCCCCTGGCGCATGACTAGGGGCGTGATGGCGGGAGGATGCCCCTGGGTTTGGGCCCGGTTTGGGTTTGTACCTGGAGCCAGCAACGCATTGGCTACATGGTCAGCGACTCGATCCGCTTCCTGCTCGTAGGCATCCTGCGCTGGCCCCACGGTCAGTTTAGGTTGAAGGACTGGTGCTTTCTGCTCACATTCGGCGCACAGGCGTTGGATGGGGGTGGCTTCTTCAGCCTTTGTTTGTAAAGTTTCTTCCTCTTCTTCTCTGATTTCCTGTGGAAGGGAATTTCCATTGGCTTGCCGTTGCATTTGCTCCTCTTCTTCAGGCATTTGGGCAGATTCCACTACACGCTGTACCAGACCACGGTGATAGGAAGAGAAAAAAGGCGAAGATTGACTCTCTCCAGAGCTTTTAGAAAAGAAATGTCGGCTTGGGGAGGATAGCGAAGATTTACGGTGAGAGCGAGTATGCATAATAGATAACCAAACTAGCGAGGTTCTGGATCACTACAAATACTTGGCGATGGCAAGGCTCGACCGTGGAGTCCTCTAGAGGTAATGACTCTTCTGGCTGGATCCCACTCAATACTCCAACGCACTCCCCTAGAAAAACCACAAACACTAACTCGTAATTGGTTAGCTAAGGCTTGGAAAAAAGTTGCATCGTATCCAGCATTACAGGCATAGAAAATAATTCGTCCGCCAGAGCTAAAATGGGCAGACACATCGGGTAGCCGACTTTCTCGTGTGAGGTTGCCGCCCCGGCCAAACTGAATTTCATACCTAGCACCGTGGGTAAATAGCCGCACTTCTGATAATCCCCGTTGGCGTTGAATCAGCTGAATCATGTCATCCATACTAGCGACGCCTCTAGCCCTGCCACCGTGCGCTCCAGCTGCCGCTTCAAAGTCTAGGGTGGTTGGCCACCAGGTTTCAGCCGGATTTTCAGGGTCATGGGGGCCACGATGTTCAACGGCTTGAATTTCCTCCTCATCAGTGCTGTAGTTTCTGCCATAACCCGATGCAAACAACGATAAAACTGTGGTGCTTGAGCGGCTTTCTGTGCTTTCTTGAAGCTGAATTTGCGGCGTTGTTGTTTGGGCTTGAATTAAGGGTGTGGGCTGAGCCGAGAAAAAGGGGGGTACTTCTCTTCCTAAAGGGACTTTAGAAAAAAATGAGCGATTTCTAGAGTGGTGATCATCCTTCTCTGAGTGAGTTCGGGTGTGCATCATAAGAGATAGTAACGCCTAGATTCAGTAGATCTAAAACAATCTGTCTTGCCGTGATTCGCCCTCTC
>JAAUUR010000032.1 GCA_012031045.1 Leptolyngbyaceae cyanobacterium SM2_5_2 | reverse complement strand
CAATAATCTAGCAATCAAGGGCATTTTGGTATTAGTATATCAGTCCTAGATACCCAGTTGTTGACCGCTCAGTGCCGACTGTAAACTCTAACTTTAGCTGGGCTAAATGCTCCTATGCTTTCTGTCTGAAGACAAGTCAGTGGGTTGCTCGGCGACAGATTACCCTCCATTGACATTGGAGATAGAGAGCATTAATCTTGGCCCAATTGCTGAGAATTAGTCTTTATTGCTAAAGTTCCTTGGCTATCGACGGAGAGATATCCCTGCCTCTTACCATCACCGGGCATCCCATTGGAGTAGAACCGTTATGACCTTTCGATTTGGATTAGAGCATGAAGTGGCCTTTCTCAAGGCTGATAGGTCCTTTGCCGACTTTTCCAACACAACATTTGCCGATTGGGACGCGATCATCCAGGCCTTGCCAAGCTATCCTGAGGATCATCTCAGTCTACGTAGCGGAGACCTCGGTATTCGCAGTAAACGGTGGTATATCGAGGGCTTTGAGCGCTTTTCATGCCAGGGAAAGTTTCTAGACTGCGTTCCTAAGGGCATTGAGATTCGCACGACCTTGCAAACAACCGTTGCCGGGGTCATCTCGGAACTAGAAACCAGCTTTGAGCAGTTGTGCCGGGCGGCCCAGCCCTACGGATTTAGGCCAATTTTGACGAGTTTTAATCCTCAGCGTAGTGTTTACCTACCCCACCCACCCCTCAATACCTACGAACAAGCCCTCTTCAACCGCTCCCCTGAAGAGCAGACCGAATTGCTGGCCATGGTCACCTATGGGCCTGATCTCAATCTCTCGTGGCCAGTCTGTCCATGCCAGAGTTAATTGATATTAGCCAGAAGCTGACTTATTACAGTCCCTTCATTGTTCCCTTTAGCTTTAGTGCGCCTGTCGCTGATGGCCAGTTGTGGACGGGGTTATCGAGGCGTACCTATGTGCGCACCGGTAAACGGCCCGCTGTGTTGATTTTTGTGGATCCAGCTACTCCAGCCGATAGATTGCCACGGCCAACCCAACCCTCCTTAGTCAAGCTAGCCCGTACGGCCACAGAAATTGGTCGCATTGAATTTAAAGCCTTTGATACCTGCGGAGATTTTGCGCTCTATGGGGCGCTGTTTGTCTTGCTAAAAGGCTTGATTTTGGATCAGACGCTACCAGGGCGAGCTTGGGTGCCGGATCGCTCGTTACATCAACGGGCGGCCCTCAAAGGGTTTGCCGATGCCACCATTGCCGCTGGGGCAGAACAAGTCCTGAATGCCATCACACCCTGGCTAGACGCTATGGAACAGGAGGTATTACAGCCACTCCGACGGATTCATCAACAGCAAGATTAATTAAACGGGCCATGGCAGCTGGTCAAGCCTGGCCTCTGGCTATGCAAAACCAATACTTACTCAAATCTCGGATATCAACCAGCAAAGCCTAGTTATTGAAGGTCTCCCGAATGGAATTTTTCGCGGCTTCGTGCTCATTCAGGGTACGGCTGAAGACATGGGTGCCATCATAACGGGCGACAAAGAAAAGATAGTCCGTTGCTTCGGGAGCCAAAGCTGCCGCCAAGCTGGCCTGGCCAGGGCTGGCAATGGGGGTGGGCGGCAAGCCAGGGTTGATGTAGGTATTGTAGGGCGACGGAGTTTCTACCTGCTCCCAGGTGAGGGGCTGCTCTGGCGTTTGGGTAATACCCAGGCCGTACTCCACGGTGGGGTCAGCACCCAGGGGAATATTTTGCTGCAAGCGATTGGTAAACACCCCAGCAATCACCCCACGCTCTTCCGAAACAACGGCTTCTTTCTCGACAATGCTGCTGAGGGTCACCCAATCAAGTAAGGATAAGTCGGTACTCGCCTGCTGGTAGAGGGGCAGAGCGATCGCCTCAAACTGGTTTAGCATAATGTCCCTAACCTGCTCAGCGGTCATGCCCTCCGCTGGTAACTGATAGGTATCTGGAAATAAAAACCCTTCTAAATGGGGAATACCGTTGGGCAGCCAGGGATACTGCGGGCGAGGAATTTGCTCAGTAGCGGCCAAAAATTCCGCAGCGGGAAAAAAACCCTGCTGCTCAAAGTAATCAGCCATTTGCCGCCGGTTCCACCCCTCTGGAATCGTAAATGAAGTTTGAAGTACCTGGCCAGTCCAAATCGTATTGGCAATGTCAGTCATGGAACTAGTGGGGGCCAAGGCATAGGTACCCGCCTGAAACCCACCGCCAGGAGACTGCTGCGCCTGCCAGCGTGACCAGAGCTTCCAGGCTACGGCGGAGCGAATTAAGCCAGCCGCTTCTAAATCCTCGCCGATTTGCTGCCCCGGTGTGCCCGGCGGAATCTGAATTTGAACGGTTTGGTCAGCGGTGGGCTCACTGTCTTTAACTGACCCGGTAGCCCAACTCCACCACGCCCAACCCTGCCAGGCCGCTAACCCAGCGGCAGCGGGCACCAGCAAACCCAAAAACAACCATCGAACCCATCGTGAATCTTGAGCCATAGCCGTGCAGCTGAGGTGACGCAATCGTGATTATTGTAGCCATACTTTTGCAGGTCTACGGGTAGATCTGCGTTTAGCCCTGTTAGCTATTCCAGCAAATCAAAGAGCTTTTCCTCCAACCCACCGCGAATTTCTTGAAACTCTTCTGGGGTAACAATTTCTAAGCCGCCGCTGCTGGTGCGGTGGCAAAATGAGCAGCGGCTCTAGCGGCGTACATAGCGTATATTCTTCGTCATCGTAGAAGCAAGTCGCCAAAACCTGGAAATCTTCGGTCATCGGATTGCCAGTTTCATCTACTTCGTCGAGCTCCAGGGTGAGGCACTGGTCTTCTTCAACGTCTGGCAGTTCACCCGCCGCCGTTAGGGTAATGGCCGAACGCTGCAACACCAGATTTTGCTCCGCTAAAACGGCCTTCGCGGTTAAAAAGATCTGATCGATTTCATCGTCTTCTACGTCCATCAGCACCTCATCGTCGGTGTCATCCTGATGCCAGACAAAAATTTCGATGGGGGCATCAATGGGTAACAGCAACAAATATTCTTGGTCGTTGAGGTTAAAGCGCTGCTCCACCTGGCAGGGCAAAAAACGCCCGGCTTCGTCGGTTAAGACAACAGCTGATTCTTCGAAGGATTGGGTATCGTCCGCCATGGAGGCTACTCTAGCTACAGCTATCTAAATAAAGGCATGCACTGTCAGGTTTGACAGTGTTATCAGGATATCCCATCCTGTTCCGTCCTTCGCCGCTCATCTAACCAGCGCTGCAAAATAATAGCCGCCGCTTTACGATCAATCAGGCCTTTCTCTCGACTGGGCGATCGCCCCTCAGTACGGATCAAATCTTCGGCTTCTAAGGAGGTGAACCGCTCATCAACGTAGACCAACGGGCGCTGCAATGCCCGTGATAGACGTTCGGCCAGTTGCCGCACCTGCCGGGCCTGGTATCCTTCTTCCCCAGCCATCGTTAGAGGCATACCCACCACCAAAATCTCCACCTGGCGAGTTTCTACCAGGTCAGCTAAGACCTCAACAACCTGCGCAAAGGACTGGCGCTCTAGGGTGATCAGCCCAGCCGCTACTAGACCGGTGCGATCGCATCCGGCTATGCCAATGCGCTTGCGGCCTATATCCAAACCCAAGGCTGAAATCTCACTGACCAAGCCGTTGCCCCCTGGAGCCGTTGCATTCGCAATGTTCCAAACCCATCCCCCTCTGAGGCCGCAACAATTCTCTCAGGCCAGGAAATAGAATTAGCCCTAAAACGGCTCTAGCGCCGGTTCTTGGCCGTAGAGGAACCTGGCCGCTCGTCGGTTCCCAGAAAACGGAGGCGCGACTCCGTGGGTTTCGATTCTGCCAGCCAGATCATCCGGCTAGGCACCGGCTTACCCGATGGTTGCAACCCGGTTAACATATCCGAAAGCTGAAGCCCCTCCAGGGAAATGGGTTTGGCTTCCCGCACCTTGTGCCACACAGAACGAGACATCAGCAGGGTATGGCACTCAGGCACAGCCTTCATTTGAGCCAGGCATTCTTCCCGCTCAGGCTGGTAGTCAAAGGAGGTTAGCTGCAAGGACTGGGGCGGAAAAGGCTGCAAAATTTTGGCCATCTGAATCATCAGCTCCGGGTACAGCCAGGTGTAGGCGGGGTGCACCGTTAAGTCTGCCCGATGGGGTTGGTGGCCATCGCGACAGATGGTGAGCTGAAACTGCCCAATCGCGGCCTTACGCGTGCTGCTCAAACACGTAGGCGCTAACCGTCTCCAACTGGTTAACCAGGCGATCAACGGTGGCCGTAGCCGTGCCCACCAGGCCAACCTTGAAATCTTGAATTTGGTGGTCAAACACCTGGCGCACCAGGGGCGGCATGGAGGCTGTATTCAGCTGATAGAGAAGTTGAGCATCGGCATTACTGATCGGCAACAGGTTAGGCAAGTCGGGGTCACGCTGAGCCAGGGCGACAATCTGCTCAGGCATAAGGGACCAGTAGGTCATCCGGGCCAAGGGCTGAAAGCCATTGAACCGATAGAGCGCCAGTGCTGTCTTGTGGGTGACGTTAACCTCCAGCATCCAGGTGCGAGCTTCCCAAACGGCCTCAAAGCAGTGTCGCAGCAGGCGCGACCCAACATCCATAAACCCCGTGATCACTAGCTTAGCGGCCACAGCGCGGTTGACTACCACCTGCTCTACCTGCCAGGTGCTACGGGTGCGATTAAAGGGAGCCACCCGAATAAACCCCACCAGGCAACCCTGCCGCTCAGCGACAAAGGTGATAGAACCCTGGGGCGCCGGATGAGGAAACCAACTCAGAAGCTTAAGCGGTGCATACCAGCGACGCTGGTGATCAAGCCATGACACCACTGCCGTGGACGATTGGCTACTGTCGCCAGCATCAAGATCTTCAGGCAACCACTGCTTTAGATCATCTAGGTCGCGATACTGCAATGGCCGCACCGTTAGCGTTGGGCCGACTGTTGTCATGCGCGCCATGGGGTAAAATTCAGACGTTATAGAGTTATCTTAGCCGGTTTTCCAGTTTTACACACCCGAACCAAACCGGCCTGAAGCTCCCTATGCAAAGATTTCGGCTAAGGCCAATAGGAGCCTCTCAAGTCCACCGAATTTGGCAGTGCCTAAACTGAAACCAGGATTTCCCCGTTGGAACCGTTTACAAAACTTATGATTTGAGGCACGATTTCATCAATGGCCTATTCCAGTTTTAGTCGTCCGGCCGCGGTCTGACCAAAGTGGCGGCGCTATGGCATTTTCCCTGCAAGCGGTATCTAGGATTCACCATGCGACAACTTTTGACCCTTGAACGGTTCTGTCTGTACGGACATTTGATAGCTATGGCCTTTGGCTTGGCAGGGTTGCTTTGGGTAGTTCCCCATCCTGGCATCCTGGCTTACCTGCCGGCTGGGCCAACTCTGTTTCGATGGAGTATGGCAGGCGGCGGCGTTGGTTATATTCTGTTAGGGACAATCGCGGTCGCTCTCTATGCCTATCGCACGTTAGGGTTCAAGGCCGTGGCTACCTTCGCCGTGGCGGCCATTGGCATTTCCTTAGCCAGCGAGTTGTTAGGTACTAGCACAGGTTTTCCCTTTGGGGATTATAGCTATCTCAACGGCTTAGGTTATAAGGTAGCCGGGCTGGTGCCGTTTACCATTCCGCTGTCGTGGTTTTACCTGGGTCTGTCTTCCCTGCTACTGGCCCGCAGTGGTTTTGGTGCCTACGCTATACCTGGCCAGTTGTCACGGCCTGGCTACGGCTGGTTGCGAACTCTGGGTTCCATTCTGCTGGGTTCAGTGTTGTTGACCTCTTGGGATTTTGTCCTGGATCCAGCCATGAGCCAGACGGCCTTACCTTTCTGGTACTGGCATCAGCCTGGCGCGTTTTTTGGGATGCCTTACCAGAACTTTGCGGGTTGGCTGGGTACAGGAGTTGTGTTTATGTCCCTAGGGTTGGCTATTTGGCATCGGTTCCGGCTGTTGCCGGAACAACCTCAGTCGGTTACGTTACCGCTGGTTGTTTACACCGCTAATTTTGCCTTTGCGCTGGTGATGAGTTTAGCTGCCGGATTTTATGTTCCTATCGCTATGGGAATGGTAACGGGTTTAATACCTGCTTTACTCTGCTGGCGGGCCGCTAATCAGCAGGGGGCCGAATGGTCTGTGAATCAATCTAACCTGTTGCCTCAAGCCCTTGAAGCGCCCCTGACCGCAGCCAAGGTTGTCCTTAAATAGTGGCCGGAGAGAACGTTTTGCTAGCCGCATCGGCACCTTTCTTTCCCTGGTTGAGTGCCCTATCGCTGGTTGTGCTGGCGTTGCAGTTACCAATGGTGGCGGTGCTGCTGGCCAGGTTAGTGTTAGGGCCGTTTCGGAAACCGCCCTTAACTCCCAAACCAGCCACTCTGACCCAGCTGGGTGCCATTTCGGTAGTGGTTCCTACCTTGAATGAGGTTCTGCGCCTACAGCCCTGTCTGGAGGGCCTCACTCGTCAGGGATATGAGGTGCGCGAAGTGCTGGTGGTAGACAGCCGTTCAATGGATGGCACTCAGGCCTTAGTGGAAACCTACCAGCGCCATGACCCACGCATTCGTTTGCTGACGGATGATCCACTCCCCCCCGGTTGGGTAGGCCGTCCCTGGGCCTTGGACTTTGGATTTCGCCACACCTCCCCAGCGAGCACCTGGGTGCTGGGGATTGATGCCGATACCCAGCCTAGACCAGGTTTAGTAGCGGCCCTGGCGCAAACTATGGAGCAAGAGGGCTACGATCTAGTTTCCCTAGCACCGCAGTTCATTCTCAAAACCGCCGGGGAATTTTGGCTGCAACCAGCCCTGTTAATCACCCTGGTATACCGCTTTGGGCCAGCGGGCAGCACGATCAGCACTCCCCAACGCGCAATGGCTAACGGTCAGTGCTTTATGGTGCGGCGATCGCTACTGGCTAGCTTGGATGGCTACCAGGCGGCCCGCAGTTCCTTTTGCGATGATGTAACCCTGGCTCGTTACGCCGCAGTCCAGGGGGCCAGAGTAGGGTTTTGGGATGGTAGCCAGTTGCTGCGCGTGCGCATGTACGAGGGCATGGCCGAAGTCTGGCGTGAGTGGGGTCGCTCTCTCGACCTGAAAGATGCCGCTGATCCGGCCCAAACCTGGTGGGATGTGGCGTTTTTAGCTCTCGTGCAGGGATTGCCCTGGCTGGTAGCACCTTTACTGCTGAGCCTCAAGCTGAGGGGACTGGGGGCGTGGTCTTTGTTTCCCCACCTGCTGTTGGGTCTAAACAGCCTACTGCTGTTGATCCGAGTTGCCATGCAGTTTGCCATTGCTTCGGCCTACGATAGTAAGGGAGCCTCTGGTAACTGGGCCTTTTGGCTATCTCCCCTGGCTGATCTGGCCGCTGTGGTGCGGATTGGGTTATCAGCCTGGCGACGCCCTACCCAGTGGCGTGGACGACAATATCCCACCCTGGGAGCTTAGCCCTAGGGGCATTCAGGCTTAACCGACCAGAGACTAAAGGGTTGCCGAGCCAGGTTGGAGTTCGCGTAGCGTAGGTCGTAGGTTACCTCCAACCCCACCCAAGGCGGCAGGGTAATCTCTTGGTTGGCTGAAGCCAACTCTACCTCAGCGATGACTAGCCCCTGGTTGGCCCCAAAAAACTCGTCTACCTCCCAAACCACCTCACCCGCCGGAATACGATAGCGATATTTTTCAATCAACGGTGGTTCACAGAGGGTGTTAAGCATCGTTTCAGCATCTATCAAAGGAATAGGGTACTCAAATTCCGGGCGGATTATCCCCACCGCTGGGCCTTTGAGGGTTATGTAACCCTGGTGGCCCATAACACGCACCCGTACTGTGCGGGCATCTCGCGTGGGAATATAGCCCTGGCGAATTAGCTCACCGGTGGCACCAGCCCGCCAGGCTTCGTTGATAACTAAAAATTTGCGCTCAATTTCCTGTGCCATAGGTGTTCTTGGTAGAGCTATTGTTGATGCAAATACAGAAAGGCCTCAACGGCTCTGGCGTTAGGCTGGGCCGCCATTGCCCCTGGATGAGTAGTGGTTAACGCCCCTGTGGCGCTGGCGTACTGCACAGCTGCTTTGAGTAAACCTGGCTGTTCTAGCAGAGTCAGGCCATAGGCGCAGAGTTGATGCACAAAGCCCGCCAAAAAGCTATCTCCTGCCCCGGTAGTATCCTCACAATCTACAGTGAATGCCGCCACGTGACCCTGAACGCTGGACGTAGCATAGTCACAGCCAGCCTCCCCGGCGGTAACCAATACAATCTTAGCCTGGGGGAGCAATTGCCGAATGTCTTCGGCCACGACAGTCTGGAACAGCCACTGGGCTTCTGCCTGGTTTAACTTCAAGATGTCTACCTGGCTGAGAAACTCTCGCACTAAGCCCGGCGCTAGCTCAGGTTGCGGCCAAAAGCCAGGCCGCCAGTTCAGATCCACCACCGTAGTAACCGCGTATTCTTGAGCCCAGGCTAGGGCTCTATGCATACTTTGCTGTACAGGGGGATAAGCCAAACCCAGGGTGCCCATCACCAGGTAATCAGCGGTAGTAAACCAGGCGGGGGAAAGGTAATCCGGATTCAGGAAAGCATCCGCAAATTGGGCTGGGTCAGGCTGGCTGAACCCCACGAAGGAACGCTCTCCCCGCGCGTCTCGCCGCACCAACACCAGGCGGGTTGGGGCCAGAACAGATCGCTGCACGCCGCCGCAATCCACCCCAGCCTGGGTTAGCACCGACACCAGACTGTCGCCCTGGGCATCCTTCCCTAGACAACCAATAAACCCTACAGGGGTTCCTAATTTGGCCAGAGCTGCGGCTACGTTAGCCGGTGCCCCACCTGGGTAATCGACCCAAAAGGGAAGATCAGGATGAGCGCCGTCATAGCGGTCAAAAATTCGATCAATCAGAGCTTCGCCTAAGCAAATTACCGTAGGAGCCATAGCAATGGGGCTCAGAGGAATATCGAGCTACCGGCCACAATAGCGCAAAATTGATACTTGAAAGACTAAGGACTATAGCTCAGGTCATCCCCAAACCGCATCAAAACACCCGCCGCAGCACGTAGTCCCCCATATCGTGAAGGGCTTGCTGGGCCGCAGAGGACGGCAACGACCGCAAACAAGCAATAGCCGCCTTAGACTGGCTGGCCGCTAGATCCCGAGATCGCTGTAGCCCCCTACTCTGCTCAACCAAACGGATAGCCTGCTCAAAATCTCCCGCTTCGGAAAATTCTCGTTCAATGAGGGTGGCCAAAAAAGGTTGCTCTTCCATGGCATAGAGGACGGGAGCCGTTAGGTTACCACTCTTTAGGTCAGAACCAGCGGGCTTGCCCAGCACCTCATCGGAACTGGTGAAGTCCAAAATATCATCCACAATTTGGAATGCCAGCCCAAGGTGACGGCCATAGCCGTATAAATCGGTAATTGTTGATTCGGACGAATCACTGAGAACTCCCACAGCCTTGGCGCTATTGGCCAGTAGAGAGGCCGTTTTGAAGTAGCTTTTTTCCAGATAAGCCTCTATGGATAAGCTGGTATCAAAGCGATTTAGTCCCTGCTGAATTTCCCCCTCGGCCAGATCCATAATCACTTGAGACAGCAATTTAACCACCCTCAGATTATCCAGATTAGCCAGATACCAAGACGACTGGGCAAACAAAAAATCTCCCGCCAAAACCGCTATTCGGTTGCCAAAGCTGCTGTGCACCGTAGGCACTCCCCGGCGAACACTGGCCTCGTCCACCACATCATCGTGAACTAGGCTAGCTGTGTGAATCATTTCAGTAATTTCGGCCAGACGGCGATGCTTGGGAGTAATGCTTTGGCCTGGCATCGTAGCCTTAGCTAGCAAAAGTACGATGGCCGGTCGAATTCGCTTACCTCCAGCGCCAAACAAATGCTCAGCCGCAGCAGAAAGAATCGGATGCCGCGCCCCCACTAGGCCCTTCAAATTTTGGGTTAACAGGTCAAGATCGGTCTCAACCGGCGCGAAAAGAGAAGTTACTGAAGTCATGGACTACCGACAGGAGCGGTTAAAGTTACGAATTTTTACATAGTCTACCGTTATTCTAAGCTAACCCACAGCAAGTGACGGTGACCGACCGGGTTTTCCCACCGCAATGTTTCTCCTCCAGTGCCGTGACAGCTAGATCTAAAGGCCGCTTACAAAGGGCATCAGATGTAACATCTACCTGGCTTTGAGGCCTCTGCTCCGCTAGTCACACAACGGGGCGTGGAGCTCAAATTTCCTGAGCGCAATTTATTTTTCCTGCCTCACAATCAGGACTCAGCATGTTAAAATCTCAATCAAGAGCTTTCTTAAAAAGCAGTCAAGGTTTCTAAGATCTTCCACGCGGTTGATTTTGACTGCTCTAGTTCCTGAATGTTTTCTGGGTAAGTTCGACTAGTTTGACTCTCTTTTAGGGAGGTCAAGCTGGAGCAGCTGTTTTCCCACCTTAATCTTCAGGTTGACGACCTGATTCCTGAGCATATGGGAGTCAGGCTATGTGATTTATGGTCATGTTTGTTCGGCCCAAGGAACGCTCTTCTCCCATTTCGTATTCGCCCTTAAGCGCTGCTAATCTGTCATGGCCACTAATCTGTCCTTAATTATTCCAATGCTTTCGGTTGTCTACCTGTTTTTGGTTTACGGTGCGCTCCTGTGGTGGTCTAAACGTTCAGCGCGCTCTAGCCGCACCTAGAGTTGGGTTTCATCATCATCATCGGCCCATAGCTCCATAGCATCTACATCAATGGTGGGTACGGTGTCGTCTTGGAGGCTCGACCCAGAGGGTAGCCCAGCTGTTACATCGGTAACGGTTTCTCGTAGCTGAGTGCGAAGGCGGCGAGTACGTTTTTTCACATTGCCAAACAGGCGACCTAGCCGGTCTTGCGCCTCAGTCTGAAGCTTTTGGCGATTTTCCCCGAATCGCTCAACTACCTGCTCACGGGCTTGGCGAGTGGTTTCACGGGCTACTTCCCAACTGCGCTTAGAGTCAGGCCAATGATCCAGAGGCGGAGGGCAAGACAGGGGTCTAGCGGCAGTCGGAGGCGGGGGCAGCGTTTCGGCTTCTAGCGGCGTAGCTGCACGTAGATGGTTGGTTTCAACCATCATGCGACGACGCCCCGTGCTGACAATGGCAATCGGTGGAATGGCATACAAACCCGATTCTAAAACGCCAGATGAGTCAACGACAAACAGGTATTGCAAAATGTTGCCCGTGCTTGGCTCAAAATAATAGTCTGCTAGGTAACCAATTCGATCACCGTGATCAGACCAGATCTCTACCTCCGCTAGCGGCAGGCAGTCTTGCAGGGGGTCTAGGTTGGCTTCAGACTGGGCACCGGCTCTAATGACTACGCCATCGCGGCCAATAGATGCCACTTGAGCCCACAAAAACCGGCGATTTTGACGTCCTAAAAGCCCACCACTACACCCCAAACCGCTGACCTGATGAGTGCGACCATTGACCCATACCTCAGTAATTGGGCCAAACTCTTCAGCGGTGTCTAGATTAATGGCCAAACGGTTAAGCAGACTACTTTTGAGCAGGCTTTGTGGCACAGATTCATCCATAGAAACCCTCCTATTGGGCCGATTACTAGCCTGATTAAGCGGGTCGGTCAGTGGTTCAGATGAGCGCTTTGCTCACTCCTAACCAGGGCGCTGGTAACCCCAGCCCTAAAACTTCTCTAGCTGATCAAGGCGCAGCCAAATATTGGGGGTTGGCACATGGCCAAACTTAACCAGGGCATAGTCATCTTTAAGGTCTACAATTTCGCCCTTAGTCTCAAACAAATAGGGTGGAAATCGAGAGTCACTAGCCTGGGCTTCCAGACTGTTGGTTAACGTTTCACGCACGGCTCGAACTAAATCGCCACGTTTAAGGGCAGCCGCCATAGCGTTTCCTCACTTCAATATCGCTATCTACATCCTGATTGTACGGTGCTAGGGCAGTATTGAGAGCCGCTCACCGTTGGCAGCTCGGGCAATAGTGGGCAGAACGCCCAGCTAGCTTCAACCGTGAATGGGTGTCCGACAGACCCGGCAGGGTTGCCCTTCGCGATCGTACACCCAGGCCACACTACCGTAGTTGCCGTTAATACCGTAGATGTCGCGATAGTCGCTAAAGGTTGTTCCCCCCGACTCAATGCTGGTTGTGAGAACCTTTTGGATAGCGGCATGGAGCTGGTTAAGGTGCTGAGTTCCCAACCGAGCTGATAGCGTAGTGGGTCGAATACCACTTAAGAATAGCGCTTCGTCTGCATAGATGTTGCCAATTCCCGCCACCAGTGCCTGATCCAGTAGAGCATTTTTAATCGGACGTTGACTACGGGCCAGCCGTTGGCGCAGGTAAGCGACAGAAAACTCCTCGTCAAAGGGTTCTGGCCCCAGGTTTTGAAGCCCGGTTATCACCGTTGCAGGGGCACAATTAGGCGGCACCCACCACAGGCGACCAAAGGTGCGCTGATCAATGTATCGCAGCTCACGATCACCCGCCAATAAAATCCGCACCCGACAGTGAGGCTCCACGAGCCTAGCTGGCTCCACCCAAAGCAGTTGCCCGGTCATCCGCAGGTGTACGCCCAAGTACCCCGCCGCCTCTCCACCCGGACGAAGCAGCACCCCTAACAGGTACTTCCCTCGCCGCTGCCAGGTTTGGAACATAGCGCCGGTTAAACCAGCCCAAAACCCATCGGCTGTAGCGGGGTAGGCAATGGTACGAGCTAGCCGTACTTCCCCTCCCTCAATAGGTTGGTTTACTGTGACCCGATTTAACCCCCGACGCACAGTTTCAACTTCAGGCAGTTCTGGCACAACCGTTCAATACTCTAAGAAAAGGCTAAGCCTATTAAAGCTGAAAACCCTTGCCACCGTTGCCTCCATGCACCTAAACGGCATGGCCGTCCGCAAGGCTGGGCTACAGGCCGCAAGGGCTAGGGAAACCTACTGATTTTAGAATGCGATGTTCGAACTGGGAAGAAAATTATTTACCCTTGGGGGCCTCTACTTCTTCAAGCTCAGACAGTGCAAAGTTGTTGGTGTTGATGCCAGAGTAGTTAACTTTGTCAAAACGCACCACAGCTGGGTACTTAATGCCGCTCTGGTCAATGGTGGCAACGGTGCCCACATCCCGATACCAGTATGACTCTTTACGGAGAATCCGAACCTTAGAACCACGTTGAACCATGAATAATGCCCTCTTGAAAAGCAAATATTTATGACAATCTATCGCTCTCTAGACTATTTCTGGCCATCACCGCTAGGGCGAAACCCTGCCTAGAACCTTGATAGGGTTGACTTCCATGTTGACCAGATTACTACGACTGTCAGGGTCTCGCAGTAGCTAACGGTTTAAGTTTTATTGCGAAAGGTTCTCGGATCCGACATTTAGCTTGTCTTAGCTAAATCAACGCTTACACCCACTTATCCATCAAAATAGCCCCCCTTAGGCAGCGCCGCACTCGCTACCTACCCCCAGCAGGCCATCCCCTTTAACCTCAGTCCTGGAGAGATATCAAGTGAGTACCGCTAAAAAAATAATTGAACCCTCCGTTAATTCCAGACCCAGCTGGGCACATTACACCTATCCGCCAGCACCGTCTTTCAACACTTGTTAGATCATGGTTATGACCTCAGAGACAGCCCACCACCTGCACCAAAAATTTCCCAAAAAGCACAATCATTACGCCCTCAAGGATTTTTTTCAGTTTAATAACGAGCACGGCACCATCACCGACTGGAACGATACTCGCAATGTCCTAACCAGTGAAGATTTCATTATTGGACTGTTAGAAGGCTTGCAGGAAGAGGTGGGCGATGCCTCCGCCGCCATCATGTATACCGTTGGCCTGGAGTGGGGCAAAATCGATTCTCTGCTTTTTGAAAACTGGTTTGAAAAAGAGTTTGCCATGAGCCCGCGCCGCGCCAACCTCATGTTTCTACTCGAAACTTGGTGGTGGCCCTTCGTTTCCCAGGGCTGGGGCCGCTGGGAGGTGGACATGAGCGATCGCAAGCAGGGCTTTATGTTCATCAACCTGTTTGATTCGGCGGTAGCTCGCACCCTAGGTGACATTGGTAAGCCCGTCTGCCACCTCTATGCAGGGCTCTTTGCCGGTTTCTTTACTGAAATGGTACGCAAGCAACTGAGCTGCATCGAGATCCAGTGCTATTCCATGGGAGAAACCTACTGTAAGTTTCTCCTGGGTGGGCGCGAACGCATTGACGCCGCTGCCTTTTGGATGAACGAAGGGGCCAACGCACGCGATATCGAAAAACGCTTGCGGGCCGGGGAAGGTGGCCTATGAGCTACTCCACCCTAGACCCATCCCTTAGTCATGCAGCCCCACCCTGGCAGCGAGAGACTGTTCAAAGCTTTTTTGCGGGGTTTAGCTGGAACGGAGCCCAAACCTACGCGGCATCCAGCCAGGCTACAACTCCTGGAGGCTCGCCCTCCGTGCCCCAAAGCGCCACAGTAAGGGCGTTTTTTGAGTCCTTTCCCTGGGAGGGGCAACCCATCATTGGCATGCCGATCACACCCGTAGCGGCACAACAACCCCTGGACTCAGCCGCCACAAACCTGACTCTGGATGATATTTCCAGCTTGTTTGGCTGACGGCCTTGGGCTATCCCCCTACAGTTTTTGGCTTTTCTCTGTACATGTAAGGACAGATCATGACGTTTAAGCTAGACAGTTTGGTCAATAGCTCCGGACATAGCTATCTGGAGCCTACTGAGTTAGCCGCCCTGAGCCAGTATATTAGTTCTATTCCTGAGCGTCTGGCGGTCTACCGTGTCCTGCGCGACCAAGAAGTTACTCTCATGCAGCCCATTGCCGATGCCCTAAAGCAGGCTTCCCAGGCTACCGACAGCCAGTTGGAGCAAAGCTTACGTAACGGACTAATGGTGATGCGTCACGTGGCCATGGCCATGTTATTAGACGACAGCCACTTTGTAGAAGAACGACTACGGGGCTGGTTACCCGATATGGTAAGTGCGCACAATACCCAAGCCCTAGACCAACAGCTTTTTCAACTCCTTGATCAGCAGTTAGGGCGGGTGCTGAACCCGGCCCAGTTGAATCTGTTAAAGCCGGGTTTGACCCAGGCCCAGGCCTTGGTCATGGCTTCTGCGGTGCCGGGTATCTAAGCTTTCTAACGTTACAGGTGTTGATTTGGGAGGGAACTCAGCTATGGTTTCGGTTGCAGATTTGCTGATTGATGGTAGGTTGCCGGGTAACTATTTTGCCCAAGAGCTATACGTACGGGGCTCAACGGAGCTGGGGTTGTTGGAGAATCGGCGGGCGATCGCCTATTGGCCATTCCTGAGTCACTGCTCCAGGCCATTTATGCCGGGTTAGACAAAGAAACTGGGCAAGCCTCTCGACTGGTGCTGTACAACTGTGGCCGCTGGTGGGGTAAAAATTTCTATGCGCGCTTTTGTGAAGAGCTAGCGGATTATCACCAACAGCCACTGGCCAATCTTGCTATGGCTGAGTTCTCACAAGCCATCCAACAGTGCTGGAAAACCCATGGCTGGGGGCAAATCAAGCTAGATATGACCTATCGTGACCAGGGCTTTTTAGGCGTAGAAATTTGGCATTCACCGTTTACTACGGCTGCCCCTACTAGCCAAACTCCCTCTGGGGATCTAGAACGGGGAGTTTTGGAAATTTTCTTCAGCCAACTAACCGGGCGTGAGTTGTGCTGTGCCCAAACCAGTTGTCTTTCTAAGGGAGATGACTGCAATCGCTTTGTCTTAGGGCTAGAGAAACGCCTGCAGCAGTTGAGCGGCCTGGTTGCCAGCGGCCAATCACACCAAAGCATACTGCAAACCCTGATTCAGCAAGGATGATGCCACAGTGGCTAACGCCCGGCCAATCCAGCGCTCTCAATACCGACTCCTGGGGCTGGTAGGCCACGGCCAGTTTGGCCAGGTCTACTGCGCAATTCATCGTAAGACCGGGGCTCTAGTAGCGCTCAAATATCTCCGTAAAGACCGATTTCCCACCCATAAGTTTCTGCGGGAACTGCGCTTCTTACTTAGCCTGGAACACCCTAACATCGTCACCTGTCACGCGCTGGAACATGCGGGCAACGGACGCCAGCTAGTGTTGGATTATTGCGAGAGCGGCACGTTGCGCTCCATCCTCGATAGCGACATCGTCTTAACCCTCGAAGAAGCGCTGGGTTTTGTTCTAGATATTCTGGCTGGGCTAGAGCATGCCCATCAACAAGGCATTGTCCACTGCGATATCAAGCCTGAAAATGTTCTTTTGCAACTGACACCCGAGGGATGGCTAGCTCGCCTTTCTGATTTTGGTGTGGCCCGTCTCAGCCAGGACGGTCGGGCCTCGGAGATGGGTCATACCGGCTCGCCAGCCTACATGGCACCCGAGCGATTTTACAACCAGCATCCTACAGCCTCTGATATCTATGCGGTGGGGATCATTTTGTATGAGCTACTGCTGGGTAAGCGGCCTTTTTCTGGCACCCCGCTGGAACTAATGGTCGCCCACCTCAACCAGGTGCCCATTATCCCCGATGAGTTACCGGAGCCCCTTAAGAAAATCATCGGCACCGCTCTGCAAAAGCTATTACCGAAGCGCTTTCAAAATGCTCAGGCCATGCGCCAGGCACTACTTCAGGTGTCTGCTCAGTGTCACGCTGGCGCTTTGACACCCGGCGCCATCGGCGGCAAGGTGCTGCCACCTATCCGGTCAGCCCCCCATTTGTCCAGGATTGCTATTCCCCATGACATTGAAGTCATGGGGCTAGTTGGGCTACCAGGTCAAGCTATGGCAAATGAGCAGGACTCTCCCAGCCCAAGCCAATTACTGATTGCCTCCAGTCAGGGATACGTTTGGTTTTATCATTGGCCCAACCGCGGGCCCATAACTTCCCCTGGCCCGACTCAGGGGTTTACGTTGCCTGCCCCAGTGCAACAGTTTGTGCCAACTCCCCAGGGCGGCCTGTTAGTTACTGAAACGTCGCTACACTTGCTGTCGATGACGCACGGGCTGGGCCGCATTGCCCAACGACCGATTCAGTACGTACAGCGATTTCACCCAATGGCCAATGGTTTGCCACCGTTCAACAAACTGAGGCCGGCACCATTGAGCTGCTAATTCGGCATTTGAAGAGCCAACCAAATGAACCCAATTAAAATTTCTGCCGCTAGTCAAATCCCCATTCCCCCAACCGCCGGGGAAATACAAGCGCTACTTCCCTTAGACGCGGATCATGTTGTCCTGGTAATGGGCCAACCCCAACAAACCATCTTCCACGTAGCAACACGACGAGGCACCTATGAGGGCTCGCTGTCCGTATCAGTAGCCATTGCCAGCTTAACGGCCACAAACCGCCCCTATCGTTATTTGGGGGTAGAGACGAATTGCCCCCAGTCGTTGCTGATCATAGACCTAAAACCATTCCGGGCCATTCGCTATCGAGCGGATATTGTGCCTCATTGGGTGTTTGCCTGTGCCTTTGGCTATGGTCTCCTGAGTCAGGAGGGGCGGTTTTCCCTTTTTAATGGAGCTGGACAAATTACTCACCGCCTGACCAATTTACCCTGCCCAAAAGCAATGGTGCAGCTTTCTCCCAGCCAGTTTCTCTGGAGCGTGCCCGCCCCTGATGGCAGCTACCTCTACATCGTTGATTTTGCTGAGATGGGTTTAGCCGCCGATAATAGCTGAGCCTGATCATCCCTATAGGGGTAGAAAGAGAATTGGTATTAGTTGAGGATGCTACCTATAAAAAACGCCGGAGTGTGTTCCGGCGTTGAGGGTGTTGAGGAGTGAACGATTAATTATTAGAGTAGGCGCAGCATGTGTCGCTCGCATGTTGCAGCTATGTCAACTCTGTGACAATAGTGCTCAGACGTTTTTCATTGCCACCTGTGACTCAGCCCGATACTCTGCGTGCCCTACTTACTGCCATTGCCCGTGGGCAAGTTAGTCCTGATGCTGCCTTTGAGCAACTTAAATACCTGGAATTTGAACCCATCGAAGACTTCGCCAAGGTCGATCATCACCGCACCCTGCGAACTGGCTTTCCAGAAGTGATTTGGGGACCAGGCAAGACCGTAGACCAGATTGTGCAAATTATGCGTAGCCTGCACCAACGCAACCCGGTGGTAATGGCCACCCGCATTGAACCCGCCGTTTATGAGCAGGTGCGGCAGCAGGTTCCGACTGCCATGTATTACGCCATGGCCCGAATCTGTGCCTTAGTGCCCTTGAACCTGGTGCCTCGGCACCCCGGCATGATTGGCGTACTCACCGCAGGCACGGCCGACCTGGCGGTAGCCGAGGAAGCGGCGGTTACATCTGAGTTGTCGGGCTTTCAGGTGAAACGACTATGGGATGTGGGGGTAGCAGGCCTGCACCGGCTGCTGCACCATCAGCAACTCATCCGCGAGGTTGATGTGCTGATTGTGGTAGCTGGCATGGAGGGGGCACTTCCCAGCGTGGTGGCCGGGCTGGCGGACTGCCCGATTGTGGCGGTGCCAACTAGCATTGGCTATGGGGCGAGCTTTCAAGGGCTCTCAGCATTGCTAACGATGCTAAATTCCTGCGCGGCGGGTATTGGCGTTGTCAATATCGACAACGGCTTTGGTGCAGCGGTGCTGGCCGGGCAAATTTTACGCACAGCGGCCCGGCTACAGGCTAAATCTCAAGACCTGTAATCAGACGATCGCTGAGATAGGCGCAGCGCAGAACCAGGATTTGCGGCACTCGTTCGGGCTGCCATCGCGCCTCGGTAATCTGCACCCGTTCATCGATCTGCTTAACTCAAGACTCAACCGAGCCAGACCCAATCGGCAACCCCGCCATCTGGTAATACCGATAATTCGGAATCCGACTTCGGTGGGTTTGCAAGTACATCTGAAAGCGCCGGGAGGGGTAGGTTTTAGACGGGGCGAATAGAGCAATAGAAATTTTTCAGTTGAAAGACAACCCTAAATCACCCTCTCCGGCGACAAAAACGATCTACAGGCCATCACTGGCGACGAATCTACCCCGTGCAGGGGGCACTTGCCCTGATGACAGATGCGGCAGTTTGCTTCTAGGGGGCTTTGCAGCCCTCGTTGGCGGCAGAGGCTAACATTCTGGCGAATATAACCTTCGACCTCCAGTTCGGGCAGGTCGCTTGCAATAAGTAGGGCTTGCTGGGCCTTAAGTTCTCGGCGGGTAAGGTTGATGCGGGCCAAGTTCTCGCAAAAGCCCAGCGCTGGCTGGTGAACTACCACAGGAAGTTGCTGCGGCTGGCTACGAAAGCCCGTGGGGCGTTCGTGAGCGTAATAGTCTTTGAACTGAAAGGTAAAGGTGCCATCGGCAAAACTGCGGGTGCGAATGCAGCGCTGGAAGGGCACGGTGAGAAATCCCTCTAGGTCGAGGGTATACCACCAGGACTTGTGCCACGCCTGGGACGGAAGCTGGAGAATCTGGTGAATTTGCTCTGAGTCAAAGCCCGATCGCGACAGCAGCGCCACCGCTGCTGTCGGGGTAACATTTTGGGCCAGAGTGGTCAGGTCTGAGTGGCAATTGGTGATGGCCTGGTATTGGCTATGGTTCTCAAACTCGGGCTGGGGCGGTGCATCAGGGTAGGATCCGAGCC
>JAAUUR010000480.1 GCA_012031045.1 Leptolyngbyaceae cyanobacterium SM2_5_2 | reverse complement strand
CTTCGGGATAGCACTTAAAGATCACCTCCACCTGTTGAAAACTTCCCCCGGCACCTGAAGCCCTGCTGGCAGAGGTCGGTCAACCGACTTGCAATCACTGTCTGTGTCGATAACTCAGCCAGGGGCAAGGCTAACCAGACCACCGCCTGATAGCGACGGGGTAGCTGCTCAAGCTCAGCAATCACCCCTAACGCTGCCGTTAGCTTATAAACCGCCTTCTCATACTCAGGCTATTCACCTCCAAGAACGCTTTAGCCGCTTCACCCACCATCACCACATCCTCGTCCAGTTCTAACCAGGCGGTGTCTTGGGGCCGACCAGCGGTGCTCAACCCGGATAGAACCACAGACGACAATCCATCCACTACTTCCGCCCCCATCCAAATTGGAGCGCATTGATCTGATTGGACCCGATAGAACAGCTTGGAGGCCGATGAGCCTAAATCAGCGGCTAACTGAACCACAGGCAAGGCTACTGGAGCAAGTTTCATACCGAAACCCAGAACGCGACCCCTTCACCATAGGGCGATCTAACCTCATAGGATGAAAAAGGTTAATTAAGTTTACTTTCAAGCCTGCCATCTCTAGAAAATGGTTATATTATGTTAGCTGAATCAGGTTATGTTTCGAGTGCTACACCCCCGTTGGGGACTTCGCGGAGGGGCCACACAGTACGCCAGGGTTTTGGCAAAAACCGGGCAAAGGCGCTTCCTTCAAGGATTTCTACCGTTTTTGAAGACGCTATCGCTTTCGCCCCAGGGTGGTGTCATTCTTTTAACCTCGTCTATCCATGCTTTCCACGAGCAACCTCTCTGCGGCTCAGGCGGAGACCTACTATACCCACGAGGACTACTACTCCTCAGAAGAAGCGGTTCATCCGACGAAGTGGGTGGGCAAAGGGGCTGCGTCGTTAGGGTTGGCTGGAGTCGTCAATCAGCAGGAATTCAGCCAGATGCTTTCGGGGCAGGCTCCCGACGAGCGATCGCTGACAGGGAAAGTGGTTGACCCAGAGAAGCGCCGGGCGGCGACAGATTTCACCTTCAGCGCTCCTAAGAGCGTCAGCATTGCAGCCCTGGTGCAGCAGGACGAGCGGGTGTTAGAGGCTCATCATCAGGCGGTGGCCAAGGCCCTGTCGGTGTTGGAAGAGCGCTATGCCCAGACCAGGGTTTCAACGGAAGCCGGGCGAACAAAGGTGACGACCGGGAACATTACAGCGGCGGTGTTTACCCATTCCACCAGTCGGGAGGCGGAGCCGCAGCTGCATAGCCATTGTGTGGTGATGAATGCGACGCAGTTGGCGGATGGGAGGTGGTTTAGTTTGAGTAATGAGGCGGCGATCGCTAACCAGAAGCTCCTAGGCCAGGTCTATCAGAACGAGCTGGCGGTAGCGCTGAGGCAGCAGGGGTACCGGATTGAGCCCAAGGCCCATGGGCAGTTTGAACTGGCGGGATATTCCCTAGAACTACTCAAAGCATTTTCGACTCGACGGCAGCAGATCCTTAAGCTGATCGAAGAATGGGAGGCAACGGGCTCTAACAATAATCGGGCACTGCGGGAAACGGCGACGCTGGTATCGCGGAAGCGGAAGCCCAAGGAGGTTGACGAGGGACTATTGCAACGGGGCTGGAATGCCCTGGTTCAGTTGAAAGGATTGGAGTTACCCGACTTACCGGAGAGTATCACCCAGGCAGTTAGCGATCAGCCATCGGCCACCTCACTAATTGACATGGCGATTCGGCACTGTGGGGAACGGGAGTCGGTGTTTCGGCGGACGGCGCTGGAGCGGTTTGTCTTTGAGCATGATCTGGGGGTGCAGGGATTTGAGACGATTGAGGAAGCTATTGCCAAAAGCCCCGAACTCATCCGTGTCGCTGACGGCAAGTTCACAACCCAAACCGCGCTCAGTCTGGAACTCGACACCATTCGTCTGATGCAACAGGGGCGGGGGCAGGTGGGTAAGATCGTCCCCACTGGTACCCAGTTGAATGGGTTGGTGGAGCACTCACTTAACCCAGAGCAGCAAAACGCAGTGGAGATAGCGGCGACCACGCCGGATGGGGTGCTGGCGTGGCAGGGAGTCGCGGGAGCGGGCAAGACCTATGCCCTGAATGTTTTGAAAGAGCTAGCCCAGGAACAGGGGTACGTTATCCAAGGATTGGCCCCCAGCTCAGAAGCAGCCCATGTGTTGGGGGAATCGCTGGGAATTGAGACCACAACCGTAGCGGGCCTATTGGTTTCTGATCCCCCTGATCAAGCTATCCAACCCCCACTCTGGATTGTGGATGAGGCTGGACTCTTGAGCATGAAGGATGCCCATGCTCTGTTGCGGCGGGCGTCACTGGAGCAAGCACGAGTCCTGCTGGTCGGCGATACCCGACAGCTCTCGGCGGTAGAAGCGGGCAATCCCTTCAAAAGCTTGCAGGCGGGGGGAATGACGACCGCTTACCTGGAGACCCATCGGCGGCAACAGAATGGGGTGCTGCGATCTGTCGTGGAGTTGGTGTCCCAGGGGCAGATCCTTGAAAGCATTGAGCTACTGTCTCAGACCATGGTGTGTCAAGGAAGTCGGCTTCAAGTCCCAAGAAGACGGAATTCAGCAGGTTGCTGCCGATTGATTCTAGCACTGGACGGCAGAGCAGCGGGAATCAACGCTGGTGTTGGCGGGAACTAATGCGGAGCGGTTGGCTCTGACCCAGACGATGCGATCGGGGTTACAGGAGCAGGGGGCATTGGGTGCAGACAGCTTTGTGATGCAGAGCTTGCGGCGCAAGGATTTGACTACGGCTCAGGCCAGTTATCTCAAAGCCTACGCACCAGGCGATGTGCTGGTGCCGATTCAGGATTATCGGAAGCAGGGGTTGATCAGAGGCGAGCAGTACCGAGTGATCGCGGTGAATCCAGAAGCTCAGCAGGTGGTGTTGGAGACGCCGAATGGCTCAGTCCTGTCGGTCGATCCGGCAGCGTGCCCTCGTAAGACGGTGTACACGACGCAATCGATTCCGGTGGCGGTGGGCGACAAGCTTAAGTGGACGCGCAACAACGCCAAAGCCGGAATCCGCAATGGCCAGGGGTTTGTGGTGACGGGGCTGGAGGCGGATGGGACAGCAGTAGTTCGAGATGGGACGGGCCAAACCTCAACCATCAACCTCAGTGGCAATCAGTATGTGGACTACGCCTGGGTAAGCACCACCTACAGCAGTCAGGGCAAGACAGCGGAGCGGGTGTTGGCCCTGCTGGGCGAAACAACGAATCGAGAAGCCTTTTATGTGGCGATTTCTAGAGCCAAGCGGGCGGTGACCCTGTACACCACTAGCCAGGCCGACTTGGTGCGACTGGCCCAGGTGTCGCGGGCCAAGGAAAACGTGAGTGACTACGTGCCCTTAACTCAACCGGTGATGACCGATGGACAGCATGAACAACGGGAAGAACAGAAACCAGACCCCATCTCCAGCGTTGACCCCAGAGCAGTGGGAAAGCGTATT
>JAAUUR010000479.1 GCA_012031045.1 Leptolyngbyaceae cyanobacterium SM2_5_2 | reverse complement strand
GCCCCAGGTCGCTGACATTGGCTTGATGGGCACTAAGGTGCGGAAGGATGGCAAAACCGTTGAGGGAGTGGATATTTTCATGGGTGGCAAGGTCGGTAAGGATGCTCGCCTGGGCGACAAGGTGCAGCAGGGCGTTGCCTGTGATGACCTCCAGGCAGTGTTGACCAACCTACTGATCGAGCATTTCCAGGCTCAACCCCGCTCTGCCGGTGACCCTAACCCTGGACGAGTGGAGGTCATGCTAGGGGAGTAGTAATCCTCCCTGCCCTGCTGGAGGAGGGCGTTGCATCCCGGCTGGGCCAGCCCTTTCCTCAAAAAAATGCCCTGCCGCAATACCTCACGCCAGGACACACAGTTTGCATTAATTACTTGAAGCCTAGCATAAGATCCTTCACTTTATACCTTTGTTAAGCCCTATGACTGCCCCTGCCAAAACCCTGTGTCCTTACTGCGGTGTGGGCTGTGGTCTGGAGGTATTGGCCCAACCCCAAAGCGCCGCCAGCGATGGCACCCAGCCCTCGCTGCGCTGGCAGACGCGGGGCGATCGCGCCCATCCCTCTAGCCAGGGCATGGTCTGTGTCAAGGGAGCGACAGTGGCCGAATCGTTGGATTGTGATCGGCTGCGCTATCCCATGCTGCGCCAGTCCCTAGAGGCTCCCTTTGAGCGGGTGTCTTGGGAACTTGCGCTGGACACCCTGGCAGAGCGGATTCAAACCGTGATCAACAGCCAGGGGCCAGACGGCATCTGCGTCTACGGCTCAGGCCAGTTTCAAACTGAGGACTACTACGTAGCCCAAAAGCTGGTTAAGGGTTGTTTGGGCACCAACAACTTTGATGCCAACTCGCGGCTGTGTATGTCGTCAGCGGTGTCGGGCTATTTACAGAGCTTTGGGGCCGATGGGCCGCCCTGCTGCTACGACGACCTGGAAATTACCGATTGCGCCTTTCTGATTGGCACTAACACCGCCGAATGTCATCCCATTGTCTTCAACCGGCTGAGAAAGCACCACAAGCGTAACCCCCATGTGAAGCTGATCGTGGTTGATCCGCGCTGCACCGACACCGCTAAAGTGGCCGACCTGCACCTAGCCATTCGCCCCGGTACCGACATCACCCTGCTCAACGGCATTGGCCATCTCCTGCTGCGCTGGGGTGCTCTCGATCAGCGGTTTATTGACCGCTCCACCCAGGGATTTCAGGATTATGTAGAGGTTCTGCGCCACTACGAACCGGCTCTTGTCGCAGAGCGCTGTGGCATCGAGGAAGTGGCGTTGGTAGCCGCTGCCTGCGTCTGGGCCGAGGCCAGCGCCGTCCTCTCGCTCTGGTCGATGGGGCTGAACCAATCCTCGGAGGGCACCGCGAAGGTATGTTCTCTAATTAATGTGCACTTGATGACCGGGCAAGTAGGCCGCCCCGGTGCCGGGCCATTTTCCCTGACGGGCCAGCCCAACGCTATGGGAGGCCGCGAAGCCGGGGGCTTGGCCCATATCTTGCCGGGGTATCGGCTGGTTAAGCATCCCCAGCATCGGCAGCAGGTTGAGCAATTCTGGCGGTTACCAGCGGGACGAATTTCTGCCACCCGCGGCCTCTCGGTGGGCGAAATGATGCTGGCGCTTGAGCAACAGCAGGTGGGGCTACTGTGGATTGCCGCCACCAACCCAGCCGTGAGCCTGCCAGATTTGAACCGCACTAAGGCCGCGCTGCGGCGATCGCCCTTCACCGTCTATCAAGACGCCTACTACCCCACCGAAACGGCGGCCTTTGCTCACCTGTTACTGCCAGCGGCCCAATGGGGTGAAAAAACCGGCACCATGACCAACTCCGAGCGCACCGTTACCCTCTGCCCGGCCTTTCGCTCGCCGCCCGGCGAAGCTCGCCCCGACTGGGAGATTTTTGCCGAGGTAGGCCGTCGCCTGGGCTTTGCCGAGCAGTTTGCCTTTGCGTCTAGTGCTGAGGTGTATCAGGAGTTTGTACAGCTCACCCAGGGGCGGCCTTGCGATATGTCTGGCCTTAGCCATGAGCGGTTGGCCGTTAGCCCCATTCAATGGCCCTGCCCGGTGCAAGAAACCCCCGCCACGGCCGCCACCAAGCACGATAAGCGCCTGTATACCGACGGCATCTTTGCCTACCCCGACGGTCAGGCCCGGTTTATGACTTACCACGAGAAGGGGCTGGCTGAGCCCGCCGATGCGCAATATCCCTTTGTGCTAACCACCGGACGACTGTACGGCCACTGGCATACCCAAACCCGCACGGGGCGCATTGCCAAAATCCAAAAAATGCATCCCCAACCCTTTTTGGAAATTCACCCCCACGATGCCCAACAGCTGGGGCTACAAACCGGGGATTGGGTGGAGGTGAGATCGGCTCGCGGCCTGGTTCGTCTGCCCCTGCTCATTACCCAAAACATTCGTCCTGGCGCTCTGTTTGTACCCATGCACTGGGGTAGCCTGTGGGCCGAAGACGCTGAATGTAACGCTCTCACCCATCCAGAATCCTGTCCGGTTTCCTTGCAGCCAGAGCTAAAGGCGTGCGCTGTGCAGGTGGTAGCTTGGCCAAAACCTAAGGTTCAGGAGGAGGATCTTCAGGCTGAGATAGGGATAATCACACCTGCAGCGGGTTTACCGGTAGAATCATCTAGGCTATCCGCATCTCCCACGTTCTGACCAGGCTGAAATTCAATGGTTAACTGGGCTAAAAAGCTGACTAAACAATTGAAAAATGATATTTTCCTGCGGCGCTTGAACCAGTTTGAGGGAGCGGTTTCTAAACTCCTCTCCCTGGGCATGGTTATCGTCATCCTGGCGATGGTCGTTGATCTGACCATTGTTTTGCTGGGGTCTATCTTTACCACTGGCCCCGGTGAATTTTTAGGGCAGCCGGTCATTAATCTATTTGGGCTGTTTTTAAGTGTTTTAATTGCCCTGGAAATTTTGGAAAATATTACAGCCTACATTCAAAACCACGTCGTGCACGTTGAACTGGTGATTGCCACCGCCCTCACTGCCGTAGGTCGAAAGATTATTATTGTGGATTTGAAAGATGTCCCTGGGGTCACCCTAATTGGCCTGGCCATTGCAATCTTTGCCTTAGCGATCAGCTACTGGATTGTCCGCCTTAGCCATCGCTAGCTCTACAATGGCCGGGAAACCGCCGCTCACCGTTCTATCCTGCGGCTGTGGGTGTGCAGTACACTGAGACAAAGGCGGGTTTCTAACTACCGTTGCATTCCCGAAATGTATAGTCCGGGCGGCAGACCATCATGCTAGACGCACTCATCGTACTTTCATTCATCCTAGCTGGGGCAGGAGTTGGGTTTTACAGCATTGACCTGCTGCCGGAGCAGATTCTCGCGCAAGTCACTAACCTGGAAGGGCTCGGTACCGTAACCGCTGTATTTGGCGGGCTGCTTGGTACTGGTATTGGCCTGGTGATGCAACTAGCTATCGGCGGCATAGGAGCGTCGAGGTCAAAGAGTTGC
>JAAUUR010000478.1 GCA_012031045.1 Leptolyngbyaceae cyanobacterium SM2_5_2 | reverse complement strand
CCCTGCGGCTCCATGCTGGGGCTGCTGGCTTCCCACCCAGAGCGGTTTTTACCGTCACGGGGGATAGTTCGCTACGATCTCGCCCGATGGATCGCGTGATTCAGCCGTTATCAGCAATCGGGAGCCCAATTTGGGTCGCCAGGGCAACCGGCTGGCTCCTCTGGCCGTGCGCGGTGCCGCTCTTAACCCTATTCATTACCGCTCTCCGGTGGCCTCGGCCCAGGTCAAGTCTTGCATTTTGCTGGCCGGGCTGATGACCGAAGGCGCCACCACCGTTACCGAACCCAGCCTCTCACGGGATCATAGCGAGCGGATGCTACGGGCCTTTGGCGCAGACCTGACGGTGGATCCAGACACCTGTAGTGTGACCGTACATGGCCCTGCCACCCTCACCGGACAGACCATTATCGTGCCCGGCGACATTAGCTCGGCGGCCTTTTGGCTGGTGGCTGGGGCCATTACCCCCGGCTCTGACCTGGTGGTGGAAAACGTTGGCATCAACCCCACCCGCACGGGCATTCTCGATGCCCTGCAGGCCATGGAGGTCAACATTACCCTGGAGAATTGCCGAGAAGTGACCGGCGAACCCGTCGCTGACCTGCGGGTGCGCTCCAGCTCTCTCAAGGCAGCTCAATTCAGCGGTGAGATTATTCCTAGAATGATCGACGAAATCCCGATTCTGGCGATCGCGCCCTGTTTGCCGAAGGTACCACGGTGATCAGCGATGCGGCGGAACTGCGGGTCAAGGAGTGCGATCGCATCATGGCCATGGCTACCCAACTTAGCCACCTGGGCGCTAGGGTAGAAGAGCGGCCCGATGGCTTAGCCATTCAGGGTGGAAATCCGCTACAGGGTACGGTTGTGGAGAGCTACGGCGATCATCGAGTGGCCATGAGCCTGGCCATTGCGGCACTACGCAGCCAGGGCAAAACCCAAATTCAACGGGCTGAGGCGGCGGCGGTTTCCTATCCTACCTTTATGGCTACGCTGGCTCAGCTCTGTGGCGTTGTGCCAGCCGCCTGAGGCAAAATCATCAGTTGCCCCGTAGCCTTGGGCACACTTTAGCCATCAGCCTGTGGTGCATTTAACCCAAACGCTATGTGGCAACCCCTAAGAAATTGGATTAGCAGCGTCAGCACCTACGGGCTCCTCAGTCCCGACTTGCAGACGCGAGTGCAGGTCAACCGCTGGCTGCGGTCACGCCCTTGCTTGAGTCAGGATGAGTGGTTTCGCCAGTGCTGGGCCGTCTCAGGAGAACCTGACCGCTGCACTAAACCGCTAATCGATTTTATCTATGAGTGCCTGACGGCCCACTCTGGCTTAGCGGTAGGCTGCATTCGGCCCAGCGATCGCCTGCTGGATGACCTTCAGTTCCCTGCCGTGTGCTGGTTTGACTGGAGCCTCACCCTCTGCGACGAGTTTTACACGACCTTTGGCCTGGATATTACCGACCAGTTTGATGAAACTCAACTGATCACCTGCGCCGACCTGGTCAGGTTTCTTAGGCAGCAGTTAGAGGCTAACCACGCCTGAAAGTAAAGAAGGAAGAACGAAGAAGGAAGAAGGAAGAAGGAAAGCTTGGGTGTATTTTTCTGCCGAGGGCACTTTAATCAGGGTTTTTGTGGTTATATGGGCGATTTCTCTGATCTTTGATGGCTTTCGTCCTTTTCTCACTCGCCCTTGCCTACTTTTCGCAACGATCCTTGAAACACTCGCTTACCGATGGGCTCTGCCCCAGAAGGCACCATCCGTAAGGGGCCAGGTTCCCCTGCACTGGCGGTCAGCGGCTCGTAGGCAATGGTAATGGGAAAGTCTCGCTGCTCAAAGGCCGCCAGCAGCTCTTGCCGGGGTTTGTTAGACGGATCTATAAAAGCTGGGTCGTAGTCGAAGAAGGCTTGGGTCTGGCCATCGACTTGGATGGTTCTGGCTCGCAAATCCTCTTCATAGGCCAGGGTGTAATTGAGGAAGTCGGGGCTGGTTTGGCCGAGTTGAATGCGATCGCGAATCACCATCCGATTCTTCACGGTCAGGCTGTATTGGCTGTTAGCCCGGTCATCATCGGCAAAGTAGAGCCGCTTCAAATCTCCCTTAGCTGATAGCGCCACCCGCTTACCTGCTGGCAACTTAAGGCCGCTAATCTCAAACCCAGAACTTCTCGACACCTGCCGCTCGGTCAGCGAAAAGCCTTCCGGCGTAGAGGAATCGAACTGGTAGGCGTTGGTGCTGTCGCTGAGGTTGATAGAAAGTTTGGGGATTTCCGTGGCTCGCTTGGTGACAAAGGTAAGCTCTGGGCCAGTGACGTTAGGTACGACGTAAAAGGTCAGCATTTCGTTGGCCGCCAGGGTCAACCCTTCAAAGTTAGCGGTGTAACCTGGCCCAGCCAATTGCAATATGGCCGGTTCTGAAACAGAGGAGGTTGTACCTTGCAAGGTAATGGCCAAGGGCTGATTCAGGCTTTCAGCCGGTAGATGATAGCTAGCTGGCACTTCTCGGTTAAGCCCACCCTTAAAGGGCACCAGCGCCACCTGCTCGGCAACCGGGGAGGCGGCCAGGGTAGCCGGTTCTATCCCGAAGGGCTGTACTGTCATCTGGCCTTCGCCAGTGAGGGTAATATCCACCGTGGGCGGGGCGGGTTCAGGGGCGGTGGGCTGTGCGGAGGAAGATTCCCCCGCGCAAAAGGGACAGGTGAATGGCCCGGTTACCCCGGGGGTGGCTGGCGTTTCGGGCTGTCGCCAGGAAAGCTGGGTTAGATCCAGAGTCTTGCTTTGGGCATCGCCGGTAAAACCTGGCACCGCAGGAGTCGGCTGATACGCCCAGGTATCCGCTATGGTGTCAAACTCCACATGCAGGTCGGTGGGGCTGTTGGCGCGCCCAAGGGGATAGTTGCTGTCGTAGACGTAGACCCAGTATTTGCCCTCGCCTCTATCCTCAATCCGGTAGGGCGTCAGGGAATGACCTTCCGTTAGCACACCCTCCAAAATTCGATATATGCCCATCGTAAAGGGATCGCCAGAGCCAGTGAGAAAGATATTCAGGATCGACAGCAGTACCTGGGTTGGGGTACGGCTGTCGCGGATGGCCTGGGTTTGTTGAAACACCTCCGGCACGCTCTGCATCAAAAACAGGTTGGCGATGTAGGTTTGCAGGTCAAACAATGTCCGCACTAGCCCAAACACGGTACGCCCTAGCAAAAAGTTAACTAGCCGCTGCCACCAGGGAATGCGGGGCGGCGGTGGCTGCCAGAGCGACAGCACCGCCGCCGCCATGCCGTCGGAAATGCCTTGATTCATACGTTCTAGCTGGGTTTTGAGCCAGTTTTGAGCCGCAGAGGTGAGCACACAGCCCCGCACCGCCTGGCCAAGACACACCTGGGTGCCAAACAACTGCTGAAGCTGCTCCGTCATCACCTCTTCCCAGTCCGCGGCGTTGCGTTGGAGGTCAATGGCTTCAATCAGTTCCTGGTTAGAAAACTGAAACGTGTTGA
>JAAUUR010000477.1 GCA_012031045.1 Leptolyngbyaceae cyanobacterium SM2_5_2 | reverse complement strand
TCACCGTCACCATTGAAAACCCGGCTATGCTCCTCCAGGTTTGGAGCGTTGTCCGAGCCTGTACAACTTCTCGAACTCACCAGATCGAGCATCTCAACCGCTGCTGGCAGCAAAGGGGGATGTCATGAGTCGTTACGATGCTTCTTCCTCGACTGGCCCACCATCTCCCATGGATGCCTCCGTACCCAAACCCCATGTGCCCCAGGGGCGCGTGCTGAGGGGGCAGTATTTAGAGCCGCTGCGCTCGAGTAAAGGGAAAATTAAGGGTTTGGTGTTAAATACCCCTGAAGGATTGCAACCAGTTAAACTCCCCAAATACCTGCGACCGATGCTGGTGCGGGAACTGAGGCCTGGCAGTTGGGTGCAGGTCTGGGCCTTTCCTGAGGAAGATCGCTGGCGCGGCATTAACCTTATTCCCTGGCCAGAGCCTGAGGTGCCCCTCGCGTTCAAGACCGCGTTGGCCAACCCCGCCTCACAACCCGTCCCCCCCACTCAATCGACCCTGCCTACCAATTTGGGAATGGCTCCCGTTTGCATCCAGGTTTGCCGTAAGGGTAGTTGCTTTAAGCAGGGTGGCCATCAAGTGTGGAGTTCGCTACAGGCCGAGGTTGAGGCTAACCCAGGGTTGCAGCACGTCACCATTGAAGCCACAGGCTGTATGAAGGCCTGCAAGCAGGGGCCTAACCTGCGGGTGCTTCCCCACGGCAAAATGCACAGCCAGGTTACCCCAGGCCGTGCCTTAACTCTCCTATCGGGCTACCAGTCGGATTCAAACGACAGCCCCCGGCTAGCCATAGTTGACTAGTCGGGGCTGCCCAGGCGCCGAGAGGAAAGCTGCTCGATTGTTGAGTGCTAACTACCGTTGAAAGTGCTATGTTGCCATCTACCGATGCAAACGCTGCGCCCTGTGCGGCTGGGGAGCTATCCCAGAGCCAAAGGGGCGCGTCGCCGCCTGGAGGACGGCACCATTACCCTGGCTTACCAGCCCAGTTTCAGGCTGTCGGGGGTGAGGAAATGCTCCAGATGGTAAGCCCGCTCTTCGGTTTTGAGCAGAATTTGCTCGTACAGATAGCGAGTGGCGCGATCGCCAAGGCTTTCGGCTTGGGCCGCCAGGCGGCGCAGCAAATCAACCAATGTTTGTTCAGCCTTGAGGTCGTTAGCGATCATAATGCGGCAGCGAAACACATCGTCTGCTTCTGGCTCAAAGCAGCAGAGCTCAGCCAATTTGGCAAAACTTCCGGCTGGTACACCGCCCAGACCATGCAAGCGTTCACCAACATCATGGGCATGATCTTTCACGGCGTCATAGCTCTCAGAGAAGTATTCATGGAGCATGTAATATTCAGATCCTTCCACCACAAAATGATGCTTTTGATACTGAACATACAGCGCCATGAAGCTGGCATAGGCTGTGCTCAACCCTTCAACAATCGGCTCTGTTACCGACTTCTCTAGGCTGATGGGGTTATCTGCAATCTCTCCATAGGATTGCAGCAAGGTTTCGGTAATAGGCATAGCGCTCTCCTTATGTCATCCAGATCAGCCACTCATACGACTGGGAAACCTTACATAGACTTCCGCACCTGGTTTTACAGATCTTGATGATAGTTTTTTTATCTCTAAAAGACAAGGATAAATCTTTTCTTAACCCCTAACTAAATCCCTCTATTTCAGCTAGCGAAATTGATTTTCAATAACCCGAAATATAAATGTCGAAACTAATTTTCAATAACCCAAGAACCCTATATCGAAAATCAATTTCGATAAGCGGTTGCCGCCCGGTGGCTTAGAGGATACTTGCATGGAAACCAATCTTTTTCGAGAACATGAGAGGAACAGCGCCGATTTTCTCAAAGAAATTTTGAACAAAGAGGGGTTTCGGCTGACCAGTCAACGGCAGAAAATTCTAGAGCTGTTCAATGCTGAGGGCGGCGAGCACCACCTATGTGCCGAGGAAATTCACCAAAAACTGGCCGAACAGGGCGAAAAAATTAGCGTCTCTACGGTTTATCGGGCCTTGCACGTTATGGTTAATTTAGGGCTGCTGCAAGAGCTGGAATTGGCTGAAGAGCGCAAGTATTACGAGTTGCGCAGTCCTGTTCTGCACCAACACCACCATTTAGTCTGTGTTCACTGCGGTGAAGTCAACGAGTTTGAAGACGCCATCATCACCCAGGTCAGTGGCCATGAAACCCAAGAGCGCGGGTTTTCTTTGCTAAATAGCCAGTTTACGGTCTACGGCATTTGCCCCCGCTGCCAGGGACGTTACATCAATTAATCCTAAGTCTCGCAAGTAAGACGACAAACCGCTGATGCCCACAACCGCAGCTTCCGGCTGAGGCAACAGCGCAAAAAATTGTAGCCCAGTGCGCCCCAAACCGCAGACAATAATCTGAGGGTGCAACCCAGTCTGAGCAGAGGCTAGGCTTGGGGGGTCAGTCATCGCAACCGGCAAGGCAGGCTATAGTCTGTTGTCAGGGCTGGATGGCGTTGCGGCTGTAGCTTAAAATACTTTGTCGTACAACTTAGGCGTTGGGGTGTGAGCAGAGGTTGACACTGGCCTGAGATTTTTTACCGTTTGTGGTGAATGATAGCGATGCGCTACCAGACATAGCCGTAGAAAAACGTTAGAAAAGACGTTAAAAAGCAAGATAAGCGAGTTTCTGAAAAATTAGTCACTACTGGTCAGGTATTACGATGCAGAACAGAATAATTAACGGGCTTTCAAAGAGTGGGCTGGCCAGTTTAGTTATGCTGCTCAGTTTTTTACCTGGCGCCACCTCAACAGCTGATTCTCTGAACCCCACCCCGCCGACCTTTGTTCATTTATTTGAATGGCCTTGGGCGGATATTGCCGCTGAGTGTGAACAGTTTTTAGGCCCCAATGGGTTTGGCGCTGTGCAAATTTCGCCACCCCAGGAGCACATCGTCTTGCCAGATTGGGGCTATCCCTGGTGGCAGCGCTACCAACCGGTTAGCTATCGGCTCGAAAGCCGCAGTGGCACTCGCTCTGAGCTGATTGACATGGTGCAGCGCTGTAACCAGGTGGGCGTCAAAATTTATGCCGATGCGGTTATCAACCACATGGCGGGCATGGAGTCAGGCCGGGGCAGCGCCGGTACCGAGTTTACTAAGTACAGCTATCCTGGGTTGTACAAGCTCGAAGACTTCAATACCTGTCAACAACCCGTTGTTAACTACAGCGATGCCACCAACGTCACCCAGTGCGAACTGGTGGGGCTAGCGGATTTAGACACCAGTTCTGAGCGTGTGCAGGCTACCCTGGTCAACTACCTGAGCGATTTAGCCAGCGTGGGCATTCAGGGCTTTCGGATTGACGCAGCCAAGCACATTCAGGCGGAAGAGTTGGGGCAAATCCTTACCCAATTTCGCGCCCGGCAGGGTGATGATTTCTACATCTACCAAGAAGTGATTGACCCCGGCACCGAAGCCATTCGTAAGCAGGAATACTACGATAACGGCAACGT
>JAAUUR010000476.1 GCA_012031045.1 Leptolyngbyaceae cyanobacterium SM2_5_2 | reverse complement strand
GCGTATTCCCCGCGCCTGGCGGGTCGCGTCTGTGAGAGTGACATGAAACGCACTCTCCTTTTTTCACTGATGATCGCCGGGCTTGCAGTAGCGCAGGGGCCGGGCCGCGGCCGCCGGCGGCATGATGGGGATGAATCCCGTCGTCGGGGCGCTGGACGCGGACAAGGACGGCACGCTCGCGCTCGAGCCCAAGCTCATCGTCGCCGACGAGCCCGTCTCGATGGTCGACGCCTCCCTTCGCGCCAACATCCTCGAGACGCTCCGCACCCTCCAGCGCGAGCACGGCGTGACGATCATCTACATCACCCACGACCTCACCACCGCCTACCATATCGCAGGTCGATCATCGTGCTCTACCGCGGCGGCGTGATGGAGGCCGGCGATGTCGATGCGGTGATCAAGGAGCCCCAGCACCCCTACACCAAAGGACTACTGGCCTGCCGACCCCGGCCCAACCAGCGGCTGCAGCGGCTGCCCACCGTAGCCGACTTTATGGTGGTCGAGTCAGGCAATGGGTCAGGCCCCATCATTCGCGAACGAGTTCTGGATGAAGCTGCCCAGGCACAGTTTGCGGCGGTGGCAGACAGCGATATACAGGCCCGAGCCAAAGCTCTGGAAGCCAACGGCCCCCTGCTGGTGGTAGAAAATCTACGGGTGGGCTACCCGGTGCGGGGGGTGTTTGGCAAAACCCGCCGCCATGTGATGGCGGTCAACGACGTATCGTTTCAAATTCAAAAGGGTGAAACCTTTGGCCTGGTGGGCGAGTCGGGCTGCGGCAAGACCACTCTGGGGCGGGCGCTGCTGCGCCTGGTGCCGACCATGGGAGGGCACATCTGGTTTGAGGGGCGCGATGTGTTGGGTCAATCTCCCCAGCAGTTGCGACTGCTACGTCGGGATATGCAGATTGTCTTTCAGGATCCCTTTAGCTCCCTCGATCCCCGCATGACCATTGGGGCCGCCATTGCCGAACCGCTGAAAATCCACGGCGTAATCAAAAGCAAGCGCAACCAGCAGGAGCGGGTGGCCTACCTGCTGGAGCGGGTAGGGCTACCGGTAGACTGCGTCAACCGCTATCCCCATGAGTTTTCCGGCGGTCAGCGCCAGCGGGTCTGCATTGCCCGTGCCCTGGCCCTTAACCCCAAGTTCATCATCTGCGACGAGTCGGTGTCGGCCCTGGATGTGTCGGTGCAGGCCCAGGTGCTGAACCTGCTGAAGGAAATCCAGGCGGAATTTGACCTTACCTACATCTTCATATCCCACGACCTGTCGGTGGTAAAGTTCATGAGCGATCGCATCATGGTGATGAACCAGGGCCGGGTGGAAGAAATTGGCCCCGCCGAGCAAATTTACCGCCAGCCCCAGCGGCCCTACACCCAACAGCTGATCAACGCCATCCCCGTGGGTAGTCTGGAACGCATTCAGGAACTACAGCAGGGGCGTATGCTGGCGTCTTGAGGATACTCTTGGCCTGAGTTCGGCATGAAACCAAGAGCTAAACAAAGGCTGAAGGTTGTGCTTAAAGTAAAGATCTCCTATGACAACATGGCTTATTCATTGTAGATCGGGGGCTTAGGTTCCTTTGTCTGTTCTTTGAAGGCTTTGATATTCGCTTTGATATCTTCCAAAGGTAAGGCAGGATGCTTGGTTTTAGTTACTTCCCACCTCTGCCCCTTTGTAGATTTCACCTCCAGGGTTGAGTTGTTTACCCAACCGACGGTGTAGTCAGAACTCAGGACTACAGCATAGTGTGCTGCTGTTGCATTAAAGGATTGTCGAACTAGTTGTCCAGGTTCAAACTCAGTCATGTCGAATTACTCCAAAAGTGTGTCTAACAAGTCATTCATGTCGGTCAACTCGGCGCTGGAGGCGTTTACTGATGCTGCCGAGCTACCTAGCCAATTAAGCGGGTTGCGGCGTAGTTCACAGGCTGCTGCATTCACTCCTGCTGCTGTTGCTTTCAAAGTTTTCTCAACTACAGCCTTGAAAATTACCGCCCACTCGGGTGCCAGTTTCGTCCAAACGGCCTGCAATACAGAAGCGGTTAGCATTGCTACACCAACCGGTGGGAACAGGAGAACCATCACCGTTACAATCCCCGAAGTCAGCATTCTAGGACCAACTTCCGCTAGAGCCTGAGCTAATGTGGTCTCTCCCTTGACTGGGCGTATCAAGGTAGGTACTGCTTCCGCTACCAGTGTGAATCCAAGGGCTACCATGGGGTTACCCCCCATCAATCGCTGCAGCACCTTAACAGCGGCCCCTCGAATAAAGCCAGACTGCAACCCTTCCAGAGCCTTTTCAACAATGGGCTGAATGAAGTAAAGCCCACTCCATGGCTTTTTCACCACGAAGAACTGGTCCTAGCTGGTGAATACTTTCTAGGACAACGTTGATTGCGGCATTAATCGCTGCACCAGTTACGCCCGCCCCAACAACCTCACCTACATTCGCTCTCACCTACATTCGCTGCGGCTTCCAAGAGGGTTGCTGTGGAGTAAGGATGCTCAGCAGCCATGTAAGCAACATCCTTCGGTACAGGGATGCTGCGGACACCATCTGCAGAAATGACCGTCGAAGTCCCTGTCCCTGCAACATGAGCGTTCTCGGCATTGGTGATGATAGGATGATCGTCGTTTCCCGACGTCACCATTTTCTCGACATAATCGCCTGAACCACCTTTAACTTGAAACTGTGCAATCACTTGCCCAGCTTTATCGATGTAAACATCCGGCCCAAACTTGATGCCATCGACGGGAATTTGGTAGGCACGAGCTTCAGCACCCTTAAGGGCAGCATTGAGGTTAAACCCGAGTGCTTGCAAGTGTTCTAGAGCGAAGCCAAAACTATTGGGGTTCTGGCTCACACTGCCATTTTGCCCTATCAGCCCAGCCCCAGGCTCGGTCAGGGTTGTAGCACCATCTCGAACGGCTTGAGCGGCGACAGAGAGATTCCGGGTTAGGAAGGGTATTAGGCCGACCAAGGCTGCGCCATTGCTGGCTTCTGACAGCTCCTTGCGGGAGCTTTTCTGAACATGGAGGTATAGGTGTAGCGGTTATCTTTACCTAAGATTTCCCCATTAAAGCTTCTGGATCTCCCATATTCGAGAAGCAATCAGCCAATTCGCTGAGGTTTTACCATCATTTAAAGCTTTGGAGTGAAACCAGAAATTTTAGTTTCATAGCTGTATTAAATTCACGCTTTGCAGAGACTAGCAACCTTGGTCTTGCTTCAGTAGTCCACCGTCCCAGGAAGAAAGGTTGAGGATTAACATACTCTACTTCAGAACTACCAGGGTGGCTGGGCTTAAATCTGCCCTTTTATCAAGCTAAGCCATATTTGGGGAGAAAATAGCCCAAAACCTCTCAGCCTCTTCACACAAGCCTGGCGGGTAAGCCCAAACTCCCTTTGTAAAGGGTAGGGTCTAGGGTCATGGCTACGGGGACTGGGGTTTAACCGAATGAGAGAGTTTTATCAACAGTGGGGGGCGAGGCCGGGGAAT
>JAAUUR010000475.1 GCA_012031045.1 Leptolyngbyaceae cyanobacterium SM2_5_2 | reverse complement strand
AACTACAGGTAGGCGCTGTGAATGGCCGGGTGGGTCAGATTTACCACCCAACTCGGACACCGTTCAAGACAGCCTGGGTACCATCACAGGCCGGGTAGACACATTGCAGAATCGCTTTAGCCAGTTTGATAGCCAGGTGGGCAACCTATCCAATGACATCGGAGGGCTGAGGGAACAGATGGGCCGCTTCAGCCGGTTTGATACCAATCTGGCGGGACTGAACGAGCGGGTAGAACAGCTCGATACCCGCACCACTAACCGCTTAACGCAGATTGGCAATGGCCTGGAGCAGCTTCAAGGAAATATCGGCGGTCTGGCGACTCGCCTCACGGATATTCAGGGCCACGTTGAACGGCTGGATGCTAGTACCAGCAGTCGCTTTACCCAGCTAGGTACGCGCCTGGGCCAGGTCGAAGGTCGAGTAACGGTGGGGATAATCGCTTTAATACGGTAACCAACCGAGTTGATACCTTGGCCAGTACCGTGGACGGGCTAAGCAGCACGGTCACTACCCTCGACCGAAACTTGGCGACGGGGACAGGGGGAGGTGAGTTTAGCGATCGCCTCGACAGCCAAGATAAAATCATCGCCACCCTGCAAGAGCGTACCCAGGCTATGGATAGTCTGGCCGCCCAGCTCAACCAGGATGTGGTGGGTCTACAGCAGGACACCCTGGGCTTGAATCAACGGATCAACCAGGTGAATGTGTCTGTGGACGGGCTCCAGCGCAACGTCAGTAGCTTAAATGGCCAGTTCAGCGGCCTGGATAGTCGCGTTACCTCCGTTCAGGGGGGGCTGGCCACCCTCAACAATCGCGTTGCCCCCTTAGAAACCCAGGTTGGCAGCATTAGTCGAGACCTGGCCGGGGTCAATACCCGTCTGGGCACTGTTCAGGCCAGCGTTAACCAGTTCAATACCCGCCTATCGACCGTGACCGGCCAGGTGGGTCGCCTGGAAACCAATGTCTCTACCCTGGATGGTCGCTTCACCGGGTTGAATGGCCAGGTAGGTCGGCTAGAGACTAGCGTTTCTACCCTGAATCGGGTCTCGAACGATCGCATTGGGGTGCTAGAAAACTCCATCAGCCGAGTTGGCAACAATGTCTTGTCCCTTCGCACAGATCTAAATCGGTGAATATTACCCTTACCGCCGGTACCTATTTAGTCGATGCCGCCACGGGACAGTCGCCCCGCCAAAGCTTTCGCCGACCTTTCCCCCTCAGCCTGCCCACCGGGGGCCAGGCCCAGACCCTGTACTTTACCCCGGACACCCAGCTCCAGGGGAAGTTTCTGCCCCTGACCTTCAACGCCATAGCGGCGGGGGCGGTGGTGCCTGCCATGCGGGCAAACCAGGGCGGCGGGGGTGCGGGTCAGCCTGAATCTGCCCCTGCGGCTGGAGCGGGTGACGTTTGCTAGTGGGGTAATGGGGGCCGTGACGGTGCATCGGGTAGATGGAGCCGCCATTTCCGAGCAGCCCACCACGGGCAAAACTATCAGCAATGGTCAAATTACGTTGACGGATGGGTTTAGCGATCGCCAATTTATCCTCAAACACACTGATGGCAGCCTGAATGTTGGACAAATCACCGAGCTGTGGTTTACCAGTTACCCCACCTCTCCCCGGTTGGGCCTGTTGGATCAGGAGCCATCTCCGGCGGGGTTGATTCCCCTCTGGCAAGGGCTGGGCAGTTGGTTACGGGCGGAACCGAGGGGGATGTAAATCTTGCCGTCCCTGATTTTCAACCCCTGGAGCGGTTCCTGGCGGGTCGGCCCCTACTCCCCAGCCTCTCTCTCACGCTGGTGGCGGAGTCCGATGCGCCCTGTCGGTTTCAGCTCAGCCAGGCTAACCTCAGCTACCGACTCACCTACCAAGGCTTCTCCCCCGGCTCCCCAGCACCGGCTAAGCAAGTGCTGCGCTTCCAGTCCGCCGATCTGCGGCCCCAAACCCTGGTCCTAACGATGCCAGCCCAGGTGCGGGCCGCCTCCCTGTCTATGAGCCTGAGTCTTAGCTCTACCCCTCAGTCCGCCGATCTACGACCGGCCACCCGCCTGACTCTACCCACCCAGCGCCAGGGGGTTGAAGTTCTGCCTCAGCAGTGGGCCGGGCAGCAGTTTACGCCACCCGCTGCGACCCGCCTCAGCGGTATCACCCTGGGGCTACTGCTGCTGCCATCGGCCACCACCCTTACCGTAGAACTGCAAGCTGACAATGGGGGGCAACCTGCGGGCCTAATTGCCCAGACGACTCTGACCACCCAGGGCACCGCCCATCCCCAGTGGGTCACGGCTATCTTCCCTCAGCCGCAGGTGCTCTATACCCAGCCCTACTGGCTGTTGATTTCCCCTAGCCAACCCGCTATTTGGCTGACCCAACCCGGAGACAATGCGGTCTTTCTGCTCGAACGTCCGGTCCAGGCTACCTGGGGCACCCGCCAACGCTATCCCCAACCCAGGGACTGGTTCAATTCCTGGCCCCTGCCGCTCCGACCTCGACTACCGCACCCACCGCCAGGGCTCACCCCGCCGTTTCCCTCCAGATTGGCCAGGTTGCCCTACCAGCGGTCTGGGATGCAGAACGCAATCAACTGACCGTCGATCTAATGGCTGGGCTGGGGGAGGCCGGTTCACCCGTCAACCTCACCATTGCCACCGCCGCCCCTGGGCTGATTACCGTCTATGCCCCCAGGGTGGAATATGAGTGAGTTTTGTGCCCTTATGCAAGGGGCTCTCGGGGAGTTCCATCACCAGAAGGTTAGTGTCGCGGTGAATTGACCATACAGCTCATCACGGTATTTGAACTACCGAAACGTTACCAGAGATAGCAACAACATGATCGGTCGGGAATTCTCTTAGCGGTACTGGCGTGCCTGGGTCAAAGAGGACTGGTATTTAGGCAGGTGCCGCGCTCCGCGCAACACGTTCAAGCATGCCCGCACTTGATCCAGCGCCCCCCCGGAAACCACTCCACAAACTCTTCGCAGGTACTCCCACCTTCCAGATTCTCGAACAGAGCTGAGACCGGAACACAAGTGCTGCGAAAGACCCAAACGCTGCTAGCGGCTCAAATCAGCCGCGGCACATAACCCCGAACTCAGTACCAGCAGCTTTCAACCGTCCGCTGCATTTGAATTGTTAGCCTGCGTCTGAGGAGCAAGTGCTTGGTTTTGCTGCATCACCCTAATTAAAAAACGCAGAGCCTCATTCACTGCATCGGCACTGGGAAACATTTCGGCAACATCCGGTTCTAAACGCACTGTTGTTGCACCAAAACTCTTTCGCCCTGAGCCTAATCTTCTGACTCGCAAGCTCTTCAAATCATACTCTGTCCGTAGGTCATCTTCCATATCTGACTTATCCCTCTTCATAAGCTTCTCGTTCAGTTCGTGTGACTTCTCTTGCGCTGATGAGGCGAATTGAATCTCCTCTTTCGGTATACGACACAATCAACAATCGCCTTCGAACTTGACTGCCCAACAATGAGATATCGCTCCTCAGTCTCAGAA
>JAAUUR010000474.1 GCA_012031045.1 Leptolyngbyaceae cyanobacterium SM2_5_2 | reverse complement strand
TGCTGGCTGGCTGGGCTCCGTTGATCGGCAGGATGACTTTCGACCCGATGGCGCATTACCCCAGGGTATGTATCAGGTGACGCCTAACGACTATCGCGGCAGTGGGTATGACCCGGGGCCATGTGGTGCCTTCAGCGGATCGCACCCGCACCGCTAAAGATAACAGCGCCACCTTTTTGATGACCAACATTCTGCCCCAGGCTCCTGAAAACAACCGTGGCACCTGGCGCGAGTTGGAAGAGCATACCCGTGACCTGGTCTACCAATACGACCACAGTTTGCATATTTTTACCGGAGCCTATGGTCAGCAGGGCCAGCTGGGTGAGCGGGGCATTACCATCCCAGCGCGCCTGTGGAAAATCATCATCGTTTACGACCGACTCGACAATGGTCGCTTAGGGCTAGGTCCAGAGAGCCAGGTTATTGCCGTGGATATGCCCAATAGCGATACCGTTAGCCCTGACTGGCGAGATTACCAGACCACCATCCATCGCATTGAACTGGCCACGGGTCATCAATTTCTAAATCGCTTACCGGAACCTCTCCAGACCATACTGAAAGAGCGGCCAGAAGCAGAGCCTTAACCTGTGCTCGGCTAAAAGTCATGGAGAGGGTTGGCCTAGGGGCTAATTCTTACCCTAGTTCGGTTAAAAGCTTCTACAATAGTACACATATGTAAATTCCTATAGTTTATTTTGGTGATTTTTTATGGATTAAGGCAATAAACTTGGCGGCTATCCATCCCCGCTAGGGATGATAACGACAAATTCAAGCAATGTAGAGGGAAGTAGACTGGCGTTTAAACGCGCCACAAGTCAAGTTAGGATTGAGCTACTACCCCCATTGCCGTTGCGGCTATTGGCATAACTCAACCAGTTCGTGTAGCAAGATCTGGATCTTTTCTGGCAGAACCGCTACACTGCTAAACTTAGCCCTTCATAGCTTACCCCTCCTACGTAAGGATTGGCATTAGCGCTCAATTGTCTACGGGGAGTTGAGCTTAATGTTTGTCTTGGTCAGGGAAAATTGACTCCTTCTACCACAACGATAGAGGCTATTCGCAAGTCGCTATTGTATCTAAATAGGCTAAATCCACTTACTAAAGTATATACTGATTATCTTATCCTGAAATTCTATGTACTATAAACACGGTTTAAAGCGCCTTTCCATATTTGTGGATGGCAATAATATGTTTTATGCTCAACAAAAAAATGGCTGGTTTTTTGATCCCAAGCGAGTTTTAGAGTATTTTTTGTCTTTGGATGGCGGTTCTACCCTGGTTAATGCCTTTTGGTACACGGGGCTTAAGGATCCCCAAGATCAGCGGGGTTTTAGGGATGCTTTGATTAGTCTAGGCTACACAGTGCGCACCAAAATCCTCAAAGAATACTACGACGACTCTTCCGGTCGATACTCCCAAAAAGCCAATCTAGATATTGAAATTGCGATCGATATGTTCAACACCGTTGATCAATATGATCAGGTGGTTTTGTTTAGTGGAGATGGTGATTTTGAACGAGCAATCGAGCTTTTGCGCTCAAAAAGTACCCATATTACTGTAGTGTCTACTGAGGGTATGATTGCCCGTGAACTCCGTAATGCTACTGACCGCTATATCGACCTGAATAATGTCCGTAAGCACATTGAAAAGGATTATTAGTCCTAACGGGTATCAGCTGAACGGGTGACAGATTTCCAAAGCAGCGGTTAGAAGCCAGGAGTCAGGAGAGTACAGTCTCTAGCCTCCTACCTCCTCTGTTGCCAGACTTCGATTGATGTTGATAGCTGGCCTAAATTGCAAACTGGCTGTGGTGAAATTGGTAGCCTGCGGCCTTGAGCTTGCGGTTGGACACGCGCACGTTGTAAGGGCGGGCACTGGGCTGGGTGGCATCCCAGGTGACGGGTTCTAGATTATGGGTCTGGCACACTCGGTCGATGAGTTCGCGCACGGTGGGAATTTCGTCCTGTACCAGGTTGTAGATTCCCTCTAGGCCGTGGGTTTGGGCAAAGGCTATCGCCCCCACAATGTCATCCCGATGAATCCAGTTGCTGGCTTCGTGGCCATCGCCAGGGCGGGTATTGCCAGCGGCGCGGCTGTAAATTTTGGCTAACTCTCGCCCTGGGCCGTAAATGCCCCCCAGCCGAAAAATACAGACCCGGCGTTGGGGGCTGGCCGCACCCAAGAGCACCTGCTCCGTGGCGGCCATGATGCAGGCGTTGTCGGTAGCGGGTTTAAGCGGATCGTCCTCGGTTACCCAGGCTCCTCCATAGTTGCCGTAGATGGAGTAGGTGCTGGTAAAAATAATCTGTTCTAGGGTTGGCGCTTGGTCAAGAACGCTGACCACGGTTTTAGCCGTGTGCAGGTAAACTTCTTCGTAGCTGGCCTGACGACCAGCCCCCACACAGATGAGCAGGGTATTCTGAGCCTGCAAGAGATCAGCTACGGTTGCCGCATCAGTGCCCTGAACTACCTGCACCGCCTCGGCTACGGCCATGAGATCCGCCACTCGTTCTGGGCGGGTGGTGGTTGCCGTTACCGTGATGCCTTGATCACGCCAATGCTGGGCTACGGCAGCCACCCACATAGCCACATCCCAGAATAGCCGCACGGTTTGATGACATAGGGGACACACAATTCATTCTCTTTAGGTAAGTATTAGCCTGCGCCGCTACTATGATGCGGCGGCAAACTCTGTATACTGCCTCATCCTGGGTTCATGGAATGCCAACACAATATCCTCTTTGGGAACACCTTTCCGAATTAGATCAGCTGCGATACCGTTTTCAGTCCAATCTTCTTCAATCCAAAATTGACCATCCCGAATCCGAACATAAGCTGTTATCCCGGTAATACGCTCACCGCTTTGCCAACCAAGGTTCATCCAAATATAGTGGGCTTTAGTCTCATCTACAATCAAAAAAGTCTCAATATCTGGGTTGGGATGGCGGTTACTCAGTTCCACATACTCAGTCAAAATGTGCTTAATCAATTTTGGATACTCAGTTAGTTGATCCATTGCAAAATCTCCTCTGTCTTTATATTTACAACAATGATGGGGAGTTGATGCTTATTGAGAATGAGTTGAGTTACATCTTGAGTGAACAAGGTATTACAGCGTTTCTCAGTCTGGTGAGGTACCATAACAGCAATGAGTAAACCACCCTTTAATGTCATCTAAGGACACTTGACTAAACGCCTCTGCTATTGCCTTGGCCAAGTCTGGATAAGTTCTGGCTTGGAGCGCTCGTAGTATCGATTTTATTTTTGAGAAGCAATTTTCAATCGGGGAAAAATCTGGCGAATAGGGGGCAAGTAACCCAGCTGCGCTCCTGCCTGGATAATCAATGCTTCAATCGCTTCACCTAAATGAATAGAGCAATTGTCAAGAATAACGCAAGCCCCTGGCCAAAGATGAGGAACTAATTTTTGCGCGATAAAAGCTTCAAAGGTGAGTCCATCAATGGCTCCGAGAAGACTCACTTGAGCCACAATGCCTTGCAGTCCC
>JAAUUR010000031.1 GCA_012031045.1 Leptolyngbyaceae cyanobacterium SM2_5_2 | reverse complement strand
AATACAGAAACCCGGTTTCTCAGCCAGAGTAATACCTAGGCCGTCAGAGCGCCAAGGCAGAAATCGGATTTCTATCAATACCATAAGGCTCTAGCTGGCCAGGTATTCGCGGATATCTGACTGACGCTTTCGCAGCTTAGTCAGCGCTTCCCGCTCAATCTGCCGCACCCGTTCCCGGCTGATGGATAGCAGATCACCTATCTTAGCCAGGGTCATCGACTGCCCATCGGCTAGGCCAAAGCGTAGGGACAACACCTCGCGCTGCTGAGGTGTAAGGTCACCCATCAGGCGCTCCAGATCTTGCCGCAGAGCCGCCTGGGCCGCAAATTCCTCTGGCGAAGGGCCATCGTCCTCAAGCAGTTCCACCAACTCAGTATCCTGGTTGTCGCCCACCTTCAAATCCAGCGAGAGGGGTTGCCGCGCCTTCTCAAGGTAGTCTCTCACTTGCTTGGCAGTCAGGTCGCACTCGGCGGCTAACTCGGCCACCGTAGCGGCTCGCCCGTGGCGCTGCGCCAACTGCCGCTGCGCCTTTTTCAGCTTGTTGAGTTTCTCGGTAATGTGAATTGGCAGACGAATGGTGCGGCTCTTTTCGGCAATGGCGCGGGTAATGGCCTGACGAATCCACCAGTAGGCGTAGGTTGAAAAGCGATAACCCTTGGTTGGGTCAAACTTTTCAACCCCGCGCTGCATGCCAATGGTGCCCTCTTGAATTAAATCCAGCAGGTCAACATTGCGCTTGATGTATTTCTTCGCCACCGAAACTACCAGGCGCAAGTTAGCTTCTACCATCTACGCTTGGCCAGTTCACCTTCTCTAATAATCTTCCTTAGCTCAGCCCCAGAGAGCGATACCGCCTCAGCCCAGGTTTCCAGACTTAATGGTTGACCGGCGGTCTCCTCCAACGTCTGCCTCTTAGCTTCTAGAGCCACAAGTCGCTGCACCTGTTTACCCAGCACGATTTCCTCCTCGTGGCTGAGAAGTGGCACTCGACCAATCTCCTTGAGATAAGTACGCACCAAGTCAGTGGAGTTCTGTAAAGTTCTCATAGGTCAGGGAATCTCAGCGGCAAACAACGGTAATTAACAGAACCAGTGGATCTTTTCAACTCAGGCAATACACCCAACTTGAGCGGTGAGCCCAACAACCGCTTCCAAATACTCAACAGAACGTCAACAGCAACAAAGTTGATGCGAACCAAACTAATCCAACTTCCGAGGTAGAAGCCTCAGCGTTGATGCTTAACTGGCACAGGAATCAGCTCAGGCTCTAGCTCAAGAGGCCTACGCAAGACAGCCCAAGCGCCAACACCACTAGCTAGGAGGAGAACACCAAGGTGAAAAATTGAAATATCCATCAGACTCACTCGCAAGCTAACTTTGTAAATAACTGTAACATTTATGAGAAGCCGAGGAAATAGTGATTAATGCTTAGCTGCCTTTTAGGCTCTGATCTGGATTAGCGGCAACATATAGCTTTCAGCTCTAGACTACTGCATCCGCCACAACATGTTGCCCCCCTCAAATCAAAAAACATTCTTAAGGTTGAATAGAAATATTAATGAAGTCTGCCAAGCGTCGTTACATTCTTAAGACTATCAGATAACTAAAGTTTATGGATCCATCTAGAGGGTGAGATTAGGTAACTAACTCTAGCTGAGAGCCAGCCTCGGTCTTAGCAATCTCAATGCGCGTTTGAAAGGCTTCCTTAAAGTGAGGAACGTGCGTAACCGCTAAGATGCAGGCAAAATCAGCGGCAATGGCATTAATGGCCGCAATCAGGCGATCGCAACCCTGTTGATCCTGGCTACCAAAGCCTTCATCAATAATGAGCAACTGCAATGCAACCCCCGATCGCTGAGCCAGGAGCCGGGCCAGGGCCAGCCGAATGGCAAAATTAACCCGAAATGCTTCGCCGCCAGAGTAGGTTTCGTAGGGTCGGGTGCCGTGGGTGTCAGCAATCAGGATATCTAGTGTATCAATAAGTTTTTGCTGGTGGCGCTTGCTGGTTCGCTGGGTCGCAAACCGGATATGCATTTGGTGCCCACTCAGTTTGCCCAGAATGTGATTGGTTTCAGCCTCTAGCTGGGGTAGAAGATTCTCAATCATCATCGCTTGAATGCCCTTGCGTCCAAAGGCGTGGGCCAGCTCATGGTACACCAGTTGCTGTTGTCGCACGGCCAGCCACTCCATCTGCTTTTGTTCTAGTTGTTGCTGTAGGGTTTCTAAATGCTGCCGCTCCTGGGCCAGGGCACCAAGCTGGGCCAGCATGGCGTCTCGCTGCTGTTGTTGAGCTTTAATTTGGGTCATCTAGCTGAGCCGCCTGCTCAGGCCTGTAGGCCTGCTGGGCCAGGGCTGCTTCTACGGCGGCTAGGGAGGTGGCTAACTGCGCTAGCTCCTGTTGTTGCGGCTGGTGTTGGGCCTGGAGCTCGGCCAACCGCTGGTTAACTAGCGGCTGCTGGCGGCGGGCCTGTTCTAACTCCTGCTGCCGCAGTCGCCAGCTTTGGGCTGCCTGAAATGCTGAGCGCACCTGCTGATGATGCTCCACCCCGTAGCTTAACTGGTGAATAGCTTGCTGAATATCGTCTAACTCGGCTTTTAGCGGGCTCTGCTCCAGTTCCGCCAGTTGAGCGGCGGCGGCTACCCATTGCCCTTCTACCTGTTGCCGTTGCTCCCTGAGCTGTCGCTGGCGGCGCTTGGCCTGGGTTAGCTCATGGTGCTTAATGTCGGCCCAGCGCAGGCGATTGACCTGCCCCCGCACCAGGGCGTGGTCACGCTCGTCGTAGGCGAGTTGGCCCAGGGTTTGCTCGATGTGGTTTAGCTCAGCCTGAAGGTCCGTAGCATAGCGGCGATCACGGAGGCAATCCTGCAACTGCTGGCATTCCGCCTGAAGATGCTGAATCTGCTGCTGGGCCGTGGTGTGGGAAGCTATCTGGGCATCTAGCTGGCCCTGCCTATGTAGGATTGGTGCATAGTTGGCCAATTCAGCTTCTACGGCTCGATATTCCTGTCGCAGTACCTGAATTTCCCGTTCAGAGGCCACTAATTGGTCACGAATCACCCAAATTTGCTCCTGCAAGTCCTGCCGTTGCAGATGGTGGCGGCCATTAACCAGGTTGCGGTGGTGGGCGTCAAGGGGGCGATCGCACAGCGGGCAAACCGCCTCCGGTTGCTCCAACAGCCGCAGTTTCTGTTCTACCTCAGCCATCTGAACTTCGCAAGTACGCTGGGTAGCCTGTAGCGTATCCACAAAGCTGCGGCGTTCTAAGCCTTTTTCGCGCACTTGCTCCTGGTAAGCCCGGCGCTGCTCCAGGTAGAGCAGAGTTTGGCTGATTTCCTGGGCTGCCGTGGCCAACTGAGGCGGCTGAGTTTGCTGGTGCTGAAGCCCTTCAGCCGTGGCCTGGAGAGCCTCCAGGCGAGTTTGCAGACGGGTTTGCTGCCGCTGCACCTCAGTTTGAATCTGCTGGCGTCGTCGCAGTAAGGGTTCTACCTGGAGTTGCAGGCCATCCAACCGTTTCAGCTGAGCCTTGGCCGCACCGAGTTGTTGACGCGCTGCCTTGATCTGATCCGCTTGGGTCAGTATTTGGGTGAGCTCGTCGAGTTGAGTTTGTAGAGCATCAAGCTGGGTGCGGTAGCGCTGACGCTGATCTTGGAGGTGGCGAAGTTTGGCGTCATAGGCGGCCTCAAGGGTCTGCCGTTGATGCTGCAGGCCCTGATAGCGCTGAAATTGCTGATTGAGGTGCAAGTCTTCTTGTTCTAACGCCTGTAACTGGCAAATGCCAGCCTCAATGGCCGATGCCTGAGCCAGCCGTTGACCATACCGCTGCTGCTGGGCCTTGGCTTCAGCCAGAGCGCTTTCGGTCTGCCGTTGCAGAGTCAGGAGGTGGTCTTGCTGCTGCCGGTAGAGGTGAACCTGGTTTTGCTGGCTGTGGTAGCCTTGCTCCAACTGTTTGAGTTCAAGCCACTGCTGCTGAGCCTTTTCTTGCTCTTGCTCCAGGGCTTGCAGAGCGGCCTGAAGTTGCCCTTGCTGAGCCACGATGGCGTCGTAATTAGCCAGCCGTGTCGTGAGTTCGTCCAATTGGGTACGGCGCAGGCCAGCCTCAGCTTTAGCCTGGTGAGCCTGGTTCTTAGCCTGCTCTGCCAGTTGATCGTAACGGTTTAGCTTGAGTAGGCTGGCAAGAATTTCCTTACGTTCGCTGGGCCGCTTGAGCATAAAGTCATCCGTTTGCCCCTGGCGCAATAGGCTGAATTGAGAAATGTTTCATAATCCAGCCGCAGACAGCGACAAATCAGTTGTTGGGTGGCCCGCACTCCCCGCTGAGTCAGCGCCCGATAGCCTGTTTCCGTTTTAATTTGGAATTCTAAGCCGGCCCCCTGCAGGCGGTGACGGTGACGAATAACGCGATAGCCATGCTCTCCCTGCTGGAACACAAAGGCAACTCTAGCCTCCATTTCCCCCTGGTAGATGACGTCATCCTCAGTAGCCACCCGGCTCTGACCCCACAGCACCCAGCCAATGGCCTCTAGCAGCGAAGATTTTCCTGCACCGTTGGCTCCAGCAATGCAAACCACATGCAGGCCAGTAAAATCCAAACTGGCCTCACGGTAGCTCAAAAAGTTCTTGAGAGTAATGTGCCTAGGGATCATCGCCAAAAAAGCACGACTCTCTCCAGAATACAGTACGTTAGAACTTAAAGTACATGGGCTCTAACGTTTTGAAGCCAATATTTGAGGGCGATAACCTAATAGGGTTTGACATTTGCAAAACCCAACCAGGTTGGCTGTTGCTGGGTTTTGCTAGCGCACCACCCAACTACCAATTCAGATTTGACAGCGCGCTAGGGTGAGCACTATCTGCGATCAGGAACCAGGATTTCTCAACCTAATCTACACCCTCAACTCAGCTTAAAGGGGCCGATAGGATCGATAGTTAATGTTCGGGAAAATATTGTCCACGGCTTCCACTTTTTCCAGCCAGCCCGAGTCAATTTTGCCGCGCAGAATGTCATCCCATAACTTTTGGAACCGCATCAGGTGAGTGCGGGTACGGCGCACAGCGTAGGGCACCATGGTACCCGTACGCATAATGAAGGCCCAGTCAGAGGATTGTGCCAGCAACAGCTCACGAGCCGCCTGGTTCAGGGCACGCCACTCCAGCTCATCAGCGGGTTCTCGCTTGGCCAGGTCGATCATTCGCTCAGCCGCCTTGTGCAGGTGCGGGTAGATCCAGGAGTTGGTTTCGTTCAGCCAGTACTCATGGAAGCCCTTATACCCCCAACTCGACTGGGAGGGGCGGCAGACTTGCTGGGTAGGATTGGCCCGCAAATAATCCGCCAGGTGGGTCATTTCGTAGGTGCTTTGGTCATGCCAGCTCTTGCGGAACAGATAGTCCAGGAACCAGGGGCCTTCGTACCACCAATGGCCGAAGAGTTCAGCATCGTAGGGAGACACAATAATCGGTGGACGCTGCATCAGGTCGTGCAAATAGCTGACCTGTTGTTCCCGGTTGTACATAAAGTTGGCGGCATGCTCGGCGGCCTTTTCCCTTGCCCAGTAGGGGTCATACCATTCCTTATCAGACAGCCCCAGCCCTTTACCAGTGATTTTGTGGTACTTGATGCCCACGTTCTTACGCTGGCCATTGGGCATAACGTAGGGCTTGATGTAGTCATAGTCGGCATCCCAGCCCAGGTCTCGATAAAACTCGCGATATTCTGGTGCGCCGGGGTAGCCTACCTGAGAGGACCAGACCTGTTGAGACGATTCATGATCTCGCCCAAAGGCGGCCACGCCGGTTTCAGTAAAGATGGGTGCGTAGGAACCAAAGCGAGGCCGAGGCCGGGCGTAAAGAATGCCGTGGCCATCAGTCAAGAAATAGCGCAGGCCAGCGTCGGCCAACATGCGTTCTAACCCTTCGTAATAGGCGCATTCGGGCAGCCAAATACCCGCCGGGGCACGGCCAAAGGTGTCTTCATAATGCTCCACCGCCACCTGAACTTGAGCCCACACCGCTTCGGGGTACATCTTCATTAGCGGCAGATAGCCATGGGTGGCCCCGCAGGTAATGATTTCCAGGTTATTACTGTCTTGATACTGCTTGAAGGCTGTCACCAGGTCGCCACTGTAGCTCTCCCACACGTTGCGGACGTGGTTGAACTCTTGGGCGTAGGTTTCCGCCAGGTAGCGCAGGTGCCCATTGTGGACGTTGCGCTCAACCTCCAGCTCAGTTAGCTCTTCCAGCTTGGCCAGGTGAGCATCAAACCGCTCCTGCAGTAGAGAATCGCGCAGCATCGACACCAGTGGTGGTGTCATACTCATGGTCAGCTTAAAGTCAATACCGTCGCGCTTTAGCCCGTCAAACATGGTCAACAGGGGCACGTAGGTCTCAATGATGGCCTCGTATAACCACTCTTCTTCAAGGACGTAGTCGCTTTCAGGATGGCGAACGTAGGGAAGGTGAGCGTGAAGAACTAGAGCGAGATATCCGATAGCCATAGGGGTGCCGTTGGGAGTGAACTGATGATGCCGATGGGTTGAGCCGGTATCGACTGCTGAGAAGATTCTAAAGCAAATGTTAAGCGGTTACGGTTGGCTAGATTGCATCCATCGCCCGCATTATTTTGCAAAGTTTTATGTAGCTCTGTCCTGGTATGCCACAAAGTTGGAAGGTCAAAAAGTTCAGAGAGAACCCTCTGAAGGGAGAATTATTGAGTTTGATCCGTAGGCCATCGGCCAGGGTAATGGGGTGTTTTCCCCTAAGGCTGATGATGCTCTGCGCAACACGCCTTGTTTCTCCTATGCTGCTAAGCAGCAGACTGAAAATCAGGCAAAAATCGAGATGGCTATGGGTAAGCGAGGGGTTCAATCCAGGAGTTATGGGGGTGGGGGGCTGATTGCCCTGGCACTGGTGGGAGGCTGTCAACCCATAGAGGTGGCCGTGCCCTTTACGTCTGCCTCGGTATCGGCAGCGGTGTTGGCAGAGCTGGCGTATCCAAAATTTTTAATTGATCTCCCAACGGCTGAGCGGTATCGGCAGCAGGGGCTAGCTTACCGGCAGGCGGGCAGTTTGGAACGGGCGATCGCGGCGTTTACCATTGCCGCGGCCCTTGATCCCCAAAACCCCAATAGCTATGTCATCCTCGGCTGGACGCAACACCTGGCCGGACACCACACTAGCGCAGCAGACGCCCTCAACCTGGCCCTGGAGCAAGATCCTGACCTAGTGCCCGGTCTTAATGCCCTGGGCATTGTCTACTTAGTAGATGGCCAGTTAGATGCCGCTGTGGCCACTCACCAGCGAGCCGTCGCCCTCAAGCCTGACAACGAAATCGCTCACTACAATCTCAGCCTGGCCTACGAACGCCTGGGCCAGGCTGAACAGGCTGTGGCCCACGCCCAAACAGCCACCGCACTGGAACCGGGTAATCCTCATCCGTGGGTGGCGTTAGCCCTGGCCTACGAAGCCCAGGGAGAGGCTACCCAGGCCCAGACCTACTATCGGCAAGCTCTACGGCTGGATGGGCGATATCAGAGCCGCCCCTACCTGGAGCATCTGGCTCAGGCTGGGATGAGCCCAGACCAGATTGCCACTGTAGCCACCATTCAGCAGCGAGAGCTACCCTAGCCTGGGGTGCTTCCAGGCGGGATTTATCGGTTTTTTTTGGGAATTCCCCGCCCGGTTTAGGATCTGAGTGGTGCAGCACCCCAGGTTTACAGTTAAAATTGATGAACTGCCAACTGGTAGCCCTCTACTGTTCGGTAGAAGTGGTTATAGTGCTGGAAGAACGGTTCTCAGAGCCCAACTAGAGTTAGCAACTGCAAAGTTCCGCTAGATCTAGTGCTCAATGCCTGAGGGCGCATTGGGTTTTCTTCGATCACTGGGCATCTACCGGTCTAAGCTGTTAATCTGATCACAGTTTTTGTCTTGCAATTGAAGGAGCACGAGGATCGCGGCATGACCCAAGCAAATCATCTGCTCGAAACCATCGACCCTGAGAGTGATATCGAGCTACTAGTTGATACCGATGGCGACGAGAATTTTGTTTCTCAAGATGACGAGACCGACGCCCAAGAAGTCAAGGCGTCAAAAGGGAAAGCAACCCGCCGTCGAGCTCAAACCAAAAAGCGCCACTACACCGAAGATTCTATTCGTCTCTATCTTCAAGAAATTGGCCGCATCCGTCTGCTTAGGGCTGAAGAAGAAATTGAGCTAGCCCGCAAAATTGCCGACTTGCTGAAGCTAGAGCGCATCTACGACGATCTTGCCGATGCGCTTGGCCAAGATCCCAACTACGAAGAGTGGGCTCTTGCGGTTATGCAAGAAGAAGGTGAAGATTTTACGGCTGCCGCCTTTCGCCATCGGGTACACATTGGGCGGCGGGCCAAGGACAAGATGGTTCAGTCTAACCTGCGATTGGTGGTTTCCATCGCTAAGAAGTATATGAACCGGGGTCTTTCCTTCCAAGATTTAATTCAAGAAGGCAGTTTGGGCCTGATTCGGGCTGCCGAAAAATTTGATCATGAGAAGGGCTACAAGTTTTCGACCTATGCCACCTGGTGGATTCGTCAGGCCATTACCCGCGCCATTGCCGATCAATCTCGCACCATCCGGTTGCCGGTTCACCTCTATGAAACCATTTCTCGGATCAAGAAAACCACCAAGCTGCTGTCCCAGGAACTTGGTCGCAAGCCCACCGAGGAAGAAATTGCCACTCGAATGGAAATGACCATCGAAAAGCTGCGATTCATTGCTAAGTCGGCCCAGTTGCCGATTTCCCTTGAAACGCCTATTGGTAAAGAAGAGGACTCTCGCCTCGGCGACTTCATCGAATCAGATGGTGAAACACCGGAGGATCAGGTTTCTAAGAGCCTGTTGCGAGAAGACCTAGAGAGCGTTTTGGGCACCCTTAGCCCCCGTGAGCGAGATGTTTTGCGGCTGCGCTACGGCTTGGACGACGGTCGGATGAAAACCCTGGAAGAAATTGGTCAGATTTTCAACGTTACCCGTGAGCGCATTCGCCAAATAGAGGCCAAAGCCCTGCGTAAGCTGCGCCATCCCAACCGCAACAGCATTCTCAAGGAGTACATTCGCTAGATTTCTGGCTACATTGACTGGGTTTTTCATCCTAAAGCGTTGTTGCTTAAAGCGTTGTTGAGGCTGTCCTTTGTGGGGCAGCCTCTATTTTTTATAACTTTGTCGCCAAATCCATCTAGACAGAATACCATGTTCTTGGTACAGTTGTTCTGAGAACTGATATATTGCCGCGGCTAAGTTTCTATGGAATCCTTAACAACTGCTCAACAACAACTCTATGACTGGTTGGTGGAGTACATCCGAGTCAACCGGCACTCCCCCTCTATCCGGCAGATGATGCGAGCCATGGATTTAAAGTCTCCCGCTCCCATCCAAAGTCGGCTAGAACATCTTAAAAACAAAGGCTATATCGAGTGGAGCGAGGGCAAAGCGCGTACCATTCGGATCTGTGAGGATGTCAGGGGTGTGCCAATTCTGGGCACTATCGCAGCCGGTTACGTCAACGAAGCGTTTACCGATGACGTTGAGCGGCTTGATTTAAATGGGTTGCCTATCCGCACAGATGACTATGCGCTGCGAGTGACCGGAGACAGCATGATCGATGTCATGATCCTGGAGGGCGATATCGTTATTATGCGACCGGTTAAAGACCCCCAATCTGTACGTGAAGGGACTATAGTGGCAGCCAGGGTTGAGAGCGGTACCACCCTCAAGTCCTTCTATCGGGACGGCAACCAGGTACAGCTCAAGCCCGCTAACCCGGCCTACCCGGTCATGGAGTTTCCTGCCGACATGGTTGATATCCAGGGCCGTTTAATTGCCGTTTGGCGAGGCATCGATCCTGACTTCACCGTCTAGTTCTGTTACGTTCGACTTTTCTCCGCTGGGTCTGAGCACTTAAGCGCACCGAAGCGCCATACACTGAGAGGGTACTGTATTGAATTCCCTGCCCTAGGGCAGGGAATGTTTCGGTTCAGACTGTTGCGCCCATGAAGTTTCGGACGTTTATTGTGCCCCTCGCCGTTATCGCTGGGCTGGTGCTGGTGGTAGGTCTAGGCTTGCTAGGCGGGTTTGGCCTGCGTACTCCGCTTTATTTAATCGAGCGGGGTGGGTCGGCCAATCCAGCGGCTCTGCAATTTGTACCCAAGCAATCCCCCGTGGTAGCTTCAGTACTGGCCCGTCCAGACCGATTGAGCCAGCTTTGGGAGTATCTGGCTAAGCCTAAGCTGCGCCCGGGCATTAAAGCCGATATGGCCCAAATTGAGCGTATTCTGCTGGCTAACACGGGCCTATCCTATGAGCGAGACCTACAGCCCTGGCTGGGTGAAGAGATTACCGTTGCCGTTGTCTCTACGGATCTAGATCAAGATTCAACGAATGGCCTAAGCCCAGGCTACTTGGTAGCGCTATCCTGCCGAGATAGTGCGCTGGCACGTAGGACTCTGGAGCTGTTTTGGCAAAATCGCGCTTTGTCAGGGGATGCCTTGACGTTTGAGGAGGTGGCAGGTAATCGCCTGATTTATGCAAACCGCCAGGCCGAACGACCCAGGCTTAGCCGTGAGCCTGGCCTGGAACAACTCGCTACCGTGTTGGTGGCCAATCGCTTTGTGCTAGCGGCTAACCATCCAGAGGTATTGCGGCAAGCTCTGCGAGCGGCCCAGGCCACGGAGGCCAACTTACTCTCCGATCAGCGCTATAGACTGGCGCTGCGAACCTTACCCCCTGAGCGGGTAGGCTTGCTGGCGGCTAATCTATCCAAGGCTGCTAGCTGGCTGACGGGAGAAGGGGCTGAGGGAACTACGCCGCTAACCTTGGAAACCTTGGGAACGCCTGATAATCAGGTGGACTGGGGTTTGGTATCGGTCGGGCTGAATCGTCAGGGGATTGTGGCTGAGGTCGCCCTAACCGCATCGCCTGGACACCGGCTCCAGCCTCGCCAACATCACTTAACCGACTGGTATGGCCTGGCTCAGTACTTACCTGACCCCCTCACCTTTGCGGCGTTAGGGATTGACCTAACGCTGCTAGCACAAGCCCTTCACCCAATATCCCAACTCTGGGAAGGCAACCCTCTCTGGCCTACCCTAGAGCGTCCCTTTGATAGCCTGTTAGAAACCGATCAGACCAACTTGATGCTCACGGGTGTAGACCAAGGCTATGGTCTAGGGGTGGTGCTTCAAGCTAGAACACCTACCCTCACTTGGCTGCTACTTAGCCCGGTGAGTGAGCAACTGACCCAGACCTTAAAGACCTTAAACGATCAAGTTCAGGGCCAGGGCTTAGGCGTTGGGCAGGTCGATCTGTTTGGGCATCCCACTACAGTGTGGACACGGCTCTCGCTGATCCCCGCTGTGCCCCGGACGGGGGGTACGGAGCCTTTACAGATTAAGGCTGATGTAGTCAGTCTGCAAACTAGGGTAGACCGCTATCAGGTGTTGACTAGTTCTCCAGCAACGATGGAGCAAGTGTTGCTGACCAATCAGCGACCTGTCGGGCCGCCAGAATGGACGCAGCACCTGGATCGGCTTAGGCAGCCCGCTGAAGCCTATGTCCACTTGGACTGGCCCCAACTCCAGCGGGTATTGGAAGAACGGGGAGCACCGTTCCGATTATGGCAAGCTGCGGCCAGGCCCGTTTTGAAGCATCTTCAACAGATTACTGCGGCCAGCTATGGGCAGACCGACCAGGTTCAGACTATGGGGCTGTTTTTTCAGCTGAGTAACCAACCCCTCTGATGGCCATCGATCCAGATATTGCCGCAACCCTTGCTGCTCTGTTAGCCGCCGAAGAACCAACGGACGCCCAATGGTCGCTGCTCATCCATTGGGAATTGGCTGACCGTCAGCGGGCCGCAGCCTGGGGTATCACCCCTGAGAACGTGGATACTCAACTGCAAACCCGTCTGGAGTGGCTAAGGGCAATCGGGGTATGGCCTGCTGCGGTTCCCCTGCCTGCTGATCAGGATGTCTATGTGTCCCTCTATTGGCAGCTCTGGCTACCGCTGGCTTTGACGATTAAGGCGGCTCGTGATCGCCTCCAGAGGCCGCTGATCCAAGGCATTTTGGGGGTGCAGGGCTGTGGCAAAACCACACTGACCCGCATCCTGGTTCAGCTATTGACCGCTATGGGTTACCCAACCCTGAGCTTCTCCCTGGATGATTTGTACAAGACCTATGCCGATCGCTGCCGCCTACGCCAGGCTGACCCACGCTTGCGCTGGCGCGGTCCCCCAGGCACCCACGATATTGACCTGGGCCTGGCCACCTTAGATCATCTGCGCCGGGCGCCATCACAGGAGGGAGTAGATATCCCCCGGTTTGATAAGTCTCTTTACCAGGGCGAGGGCGACAGAATAGCGCCAGAGCGGGTGCAGGGCATTGACATTGTGCTGTTTGAAGGTTGGTTTGTAGGGGTGCGTCCAGTCGCGGAGGCCCAGTTTGAGCAAGCGCCAGCCCCCATTTGTACCGAGGCTGATCGGCGATTCGCCCGGGATATGAACCGATGGTTGCAGCACTACTTACCGCTCTGGGAGCGCCTGGATCGACTGTTGCTCCTTTGCCCGGAGGATTATCGAATGAGTAAGCGTTGGCGGCAACAGGCCGAACAACGGATGCGCGCGGCGGGCCAACCTGGGATGGAGGAGGCCACCGTCGATGCATTCGTGGATTACTTTTGGCGAGCTCTGCATCCGGAGCTATTTATTACACCACTGAAACATGATAGAACCATCACTAATCTGGTGATAGAAATTAACCTAGATAGAACTCCTAGGACTGTTTACCGCCCAAAATAGTAGGTATCATTTGACAGGGCTGGTGCATGGCCCGGTTGTTCTTCAGGATAGTGCTTATAGGTTATGGGTTCTAATATTCAAGTGATTGCCCCAACCGGGGTTTTAGATAGTACTAAAGCGGAGGAATTTCGGCAGACTGTCAATCAAATGCTGAGCGATGGGGCCGATATTATTCTGATTGATCTAAAAGATGTAACATTTATTGATAGTTCAGGCCTAGGAACTCTGGTGGTACTTTTGAAGCAAATCCGCAGTTTGGAGCGGAAACTTTGTATTTGCTCAATTAATGACCAAGTGCGCATGCTCTTTGAACTCACCAGCATGGATAAGGTGTTTGAGATTTATGAGAATCAGCAAAGTTTTGAGCAGGCTGTGCTGGGTGCTTAGCCACCATGCTATTTTGATCCAGGCTACAGGCTGCATGGGTTAGCCCATGCAGGGAGGAGGTAGCTGGGCCGATCTGGTCGGGTTAGTCGATGTTGACCATCATCAGTGACATGTCATCACTAGCGATTTCACTGGCCTGGAGCCGAATGACCGACTGCATAATGTGGTCAATCCCCTTTTCGCGCCGGGCTACGGTCAGCAACTCCACAAATGCATCCAGGCCAATGTATTGCTGATTGTTTTGCAGCACTTCGTACAACCCATCGCTGAACAGATACAGGCTGCTGTTAGGCGGAATCTGGCAGCGTTGCCATTTATATTTGGCATCGGGCAGCATACCTACGGGCATACCGGGGGTTCGCAGGCGTAGAGTACTGACGGTTTGATCCTCGCTAATGGAGACTAAAACCGCCGGAGGATGCCCTGCGCTGGCATAGAGGAGCTGACGGTTGGCACAGTTGAGAACGCCATACCAAATGGTGAAATACTTCTGATTTTGATCGCCCATTTGAAAGGTTTCATTGAGCGCCCGCAGCACCTTTTCGGGACGGTAGAAACTAACATCGGGGAGCGACTGGGATCGCAGCACATTTAGCACCGAAGTGGATAGCAGCGCCGAGCCCAGCCCATGCCCTGATACATCCAGCAGATATATTACCAGGTAGTCTGGATCAAGCCAGTAGTAGTCGTAGCAGTCTCCGCCCAGCTGGCGGGAGGGCAAAAATCGAGACTGAATCGGGACTTTGCCGACTTGGTCAGTAGGGAGCAGCGATCGCACATAGCTCTCGGCCTCGGCCAGTTCCGCCTCCATGCGCTGCTTTTGCTGGCGTAAATCTTGGGTTAGCTGATACAAGCGCAACCCAGCCCGCACCCTGGCATTAAGCTCGTTGATATCGACCGGCTTTGAGAGGAGGTCATCGGCTCCCATTTCCAGCCCTTTAACCCGGTCAGCCGCACTATAGCGTGAGGTTAGCAACAATAGCGAGGCAATATAGAGAGTTGGATGCTGTTTTAACGCTTGACAAAGAGCTAAACCATCCAGTTCGCCTGGAATGGTCCAATCACAGATAATTACGCCGGGTAGCAGTGTTTCAGCCAGGGCCAAGCCCTCTTTACCGCTACGAGCCGTTGCAACACTGTACCCCTGGGCAGCTAGGGCCTGAACTAAAAACTGCTCAGTATTGGCATCGTGTTCAATGATGAGAATATCGGTCATAAGGTCTTTGGGCCTAACCTTGGCAGAAATCTTCGTAGAATTCGAAGAAACGATGTCGCACTCAGTTCATTTAGCTTTACCGTAACCCTAAGCTAGCTCCGCATAATTTTCTATGAAGATCTTGCGTAAGTTCAGCGGTTCTGGCAGGAGCGTAGGTGTTATGGAACATTTGACAGACCCTATTTTAAGTCCTGATGCAGAGTAGTTGGCGATTAGGCCGCAGGTTTAGGCTAGGAGCCAGGCGACAACGTTTTATAAACAGTATGGTCAGCTACCGTACTAGCCGTGTCAGTCTGATAAGCGTAGTCAGGGGTTATAGAGCCCCACTGGCCGTTTTTTCTAACGCCTGAACCTATGGAAACCCTGACCTGCTCCCTGCCTACTAGCTGCGTGGTTCCTATTCACAAGTCCCCTAAGGACTACCAGGCTTTTCGCATTAGCTCTGGTGATACGAACCGTCTCGCCCTGGTCTTTGACCCAGTTATTGCGGATATGTCCCTCACCTACTGCGTCGAAATTTTTGACGTGGGCGGCAAAACCCCTCCCAATCGTCATCAGATCGCGGTGGAGATGTTTTTTATCCTGAAGGGGCAGGGATTGGCCACCTGTGATGGTAAAACAGTTCCCATTCAGGCTGGAGATAGTATTCTAGTGCCACCCAACGGCATTCACGTGATTGAAAATACTGGCCCCAGCCGCCTCTATGCCCTCTGCATTATGGTTCCCAACGAAGACTTTGCAGAATTGATTCGGAGCGGCACACCGGTAGCGCTGGATGATGAAGATTTGACCGTCCTGAGACGGCAGGACGGGTTGTGAGAGGGCTATGCTGCCAGATTTAGGGCTACATCCAGTCTGCCCCAGGCAGGTGATGTCCCTGGTTTTGCCGGTTCAGGGATCCAACCCTCCGGTAACACTGGAAGCCGATGTGTATTATCCCGATGGCGAGGGGCCATTTCCAGTGTTGCTGATGCGACAACCCTACGGACGAGCCATTGCCTCCACCGTAGTTTATGCTCACCCAACCTGGTATGCCAGCCACGGCTACATCGTGGTGATTCAAGATGTACGGGGGCGGGGCACCTCCGGTGGTGAATTCAGCCTGTTCCACCACGAGGTTGAGGATGGCTATGCCACTGTGCTGTGGGCCGCCAACTTACCCCAAAGTAGTGGGGCCGTGGGGATGTATGGTTTTTCCTATCAAGGGATGACCCAGCTCTATGCCGCCTCACGGCGACCAGAACCCCTCAAGACCATCGCCCCAGCCATGGTAGGGTATGCCCCCTACGCCGACTGGGCCTACGAAAATGGAGCACTACTCCTCCATGCTGGGCTCGGCTGGGCCTTGCAATTAGCCGCTGAAACCTGCCGCCGGGAGGGCAAGCTGGAGGCTTATCAGGTGATCTATCAAGCCGCCCATCAGCTTCCCCTAGACGAGGCCATTCCAACCCGTCCTAAAATTCTCCAGGAGCTTGCCGCAGACTCCTTCTGGCATGACTGGCTGGTTCACCCCCAGCAGGACGACTATTGGCAAGCCCTCCAGCCCGACTTGAGCGAGGTCGATCTACCTATGCTGCACATAGGCGGCTGGTGCGACCCCTATCTGCGAGGCGATCTGCGGCTTTACCACCAGATGAAAACTCAGAGTTCGGCCCTTCAGCATCTGTGGGTTGGCCCCTGGGGACATCTCCCCTGGAGCCGACGGGTGGGGGCTGTAGACTTTGGCCCAGAGGCCGAGAGCCCGATTGATCGCCTGCAAATTCGCTGGTTTAACCATATCCTTAAAGGCGAAGACAATGGCCTTGGGCAAGCAGCCCCAGTGCGGTTGTTTGAGATGGGGCGCAACCGCTGGCAGGGGTTTGACCAATGGCCCGCTGGCCAGGAGAAAGGCTTATATCTCACCAGTTCTGGCCTAGCTAGTATGCGTCAGGATGACGGCCACCTCGTCGATTCGCTCTCTGACGCCACTCCCACAGGCCAGGATGTGATTGTGCATGACCCGTGGCGACCTGTGCCGTCTTTGGGCGGCCATAGCAGCATACCCGCCGGTAGTTTTGACCGGGGGAGCATTGATAGCCGTAGCGATGTGTTGACCTACACAACCGCCCCCTTCATTCAACCCCTGCGGGTGGCGGGTGCGATTAAGCTTGAGCTGTATGGCCAGGCGGATGCGCCCAGTTTTGACCTCAGCGCTGTGGTATCGGAGGTTTACACCGATGGCCGGGTCATGAATTTGACCCAGGGCTACGGCAGGGCTGAAACCTTAGCGGCACTGTTTGAACCTCAGCAGGAACCCCAACGGTTAACCCTTTGCCTTACCCTGCAGGCCACCTGTTTTGCTATGCCCGTGGGCCACGCGCTGCGGCTAAGCCTAGCTGCCGCAGCCTTTCCCGCTTACCCAGTCAATAGCGGCACCGGTCAGCCGGTGGGCGAGGTCGCGCTAATTGACTATCGAGTGATTACGCTAACCGTCTGGCACGGGCCTGACTACCCTTCCCAACTGAGGTTGCCGATGACGCCTGCTGGTCGCTTCTAGCGGTAGACTGAACGGGACAGCTCTTCGGCCAGTGCTAGAAGGCCAGTTTTCAGAGAGCAAGATTTTACGGCGATCAAGGTTTACTGTGGGCAGAGCATGATTATTGTGCTGATGGGGGTCTCTGGGGTTGGCAAAACCACCATTGGTAAGCTGCTGGCTGCGGCCCTCAAGATTCCTTTTTACGATGGCGATGATTTTCACTCAGAAAACAATATCGCTAAGATGAGCCGGGGAGAGCCGCTGACCGATAATGATCGCGCCCTTTGGCTGGCCTCATTGCGAAATCTTATTCAACAACTGCTGGCCAAGCATGAGTCAGCTATAATCGCCTGCTCTGCCCTTAAAGCCAGCTATCGACAACAACTTCAGGTCGATCCTGACCAGGTGATGTTTGTTTACCTGAAGGGCTCCTACGAACTGATTCAGCAGCGGCTTAACCGGCGCCAAGGGCACTTTATGAACCCTCAACTCCTAGCCAGCCAATTTACTCTACTGGAAGAACCAGAGGACGTTTTGGTGGTGGATGTGGCTCAACCTCTAGAATTGGTTGTGGGCGAGATTATGGGGGCAATTAAGGAAAGTTAAGGCAAGGATCAGTAATTGAGCAGCCTTAGCGTCTAGGATGCCGCCTCACTCACGGACGATTCTCCAGCCGGTAGTTCCAAGCAATAACCAGCTCCGTATACCGTCTTAATGTATTTAGGATGGCGGGGATCAGGCTCTAGCTTAGTGCGCAAGTGCCGAACATGGACGCGAATGGTCTCAATATCGTCGTTAGGCTCATAGCCCCAGACCTCCTGAAGAATCTGGCTGGGAGACACCGTTTGACCATGACGCTGAAGCAGACAGTGCAGCAACTCAAACTCCAGGTGGGTCAACTTCACGGTTGATCAACCAAATGGCTTCGTAACGTTCTGGGATCAGCGTTAGGGGGCCATAGTTGAGAATTTCGCTGTGCTTGGCCGCCTGGGGAATGCGATCCGTCCGACGTAGCAACGCCCTAACCCGGGCCAGCATTTCGTCTAGCTCAAAGGGCTTAGTGAGATAGTCGTCTGCGCCAGCGTTGAACCCATCAACCTTATCCTGGGTCTGGCTCAGCGCCGTCAGCATTAAAACGGGAATGTCGGCTGTGCGGCGATCGCGACGTAGCCGCTGGCACACGGTCAACCCATCCACCTTCGGCAGCATCAGGTCAAGCATGATCAAATCTGGCATCAGTTGCACAGCCAATGCTTGACCCTTGACGCCATCTCCGGCCTGATTAACGTCGTATCCAGCCATTTCTAAGTTAACCGAAACCAGCTCCGCAATAGCTGGATCATCATCGATGACAAGTATACGAGGCATCATGTCTCAAATGTAACGGCCTATCCATCACATCAATGTGATGCAGTAAAGATGACTACTCCAGCACACAGCACTATGCTAGGGCTAAAGTCACTAGCCTAAAGACTAGCACTTCCATGTAAAGAGTAATGTCGCAATAATACAATTCCTAGATAAATTATAAGCAACTCCTCTAAATTTTCCTGAGGGAATCATTCTGGCCCCCCAAGGTTAAGGATTGTTTTAGATTTTTCCAGGATATTCTGGCTGAGCCAACAGAGTTGTTCTATTGGCTCAGCAGGATTTTGCTTAGAACCGCAACAGAAATAATCACGATTAACACCGCAGCACAGACAGGCTAACCACCCAACTTTCGTGCCGTCTAATTCTAAAAACTCCCCAGGTAGGATTCGAACCTACGACCAATCGGTTAACAGCCGACCGCTCTACCACTGAGCTACTGAGGATCAGTCGAATCTCATACTAGCGATAACTGTAGAAATTTGGCAACCCTTTTGTAGAGATTTTTCCAATTAAATCTAGCCATTTTGCCGTTAGGGGGTTAACCCTACTCAAGCGCTAGCGCAAGCCGAACCGGAGCTTTGTCAGTTTGGCCTTAGCTTCCTCATCTAATCCACTGAGTAGGGAGCGACTGGCTGTTCTAGCCGGACGGGCCACCCGCTGCTGAGCCTGGTGGTAGGTCAGCTTAACATCCTGCTCCAGTTGCCTGGCAGACATCCACTCTGCCCCATACCCCACCACTGTCAACTGGTGCGCCCGATCTGAAGTAGCCACAATTACCCGATGGGACGTTCTGGCCTGGTGCAGGAGTTCTGAGCAAATCCGCTCAATGTAGCTGTCAGCCGTTTGGCCAAAAGCTGTGTAACAAACGGACAGATTATCCGTAATCACATCCTGGGAACTGGGCGATTGCACCCCGTAAGCATCAAACACCAGGTGAGTATGCAGCCCTTTTCGAGCGCTGTAGTTGACTAGTACCTCAATCAGCTCCCGACGAGCGGCCTCATAGCCAGCTTGCTGCTTAGTACGCGCCAGCACAGACCAGGCACCAATGATGTTGTACCCATCAACCAGTAACTTCGCCACGTAATGGCTGCTTGTCATGGCCAGCGCCCCCGCCAACAGCTCTATTAACAATACTAAATAATTTCTTCATTTAATCCTATCGAGAATTTTCTGAAATTGGGGAGATAGAGTTTGTAGTCTTAGGATAAACGGCTTGCAACTTGCCCAATGCCGGGTTTCCAGGTACTGCCCAGAAACCTGGCGTTTCAACCCTTAGCGCCTAGGGCTCCCTACTCACCCCTCGGCGGCGGGTCATCAGGCTGATCACGCCGCCCCGGCTACCCGTTTCCTCCACCGCTTGCAGGAAGGCCTCAAAGCTGGGGGTGTTGGGCTGCACCGGCACCGGGCGTGACCACTCAATCCGGTCGC
>JAAUUR010000030.1 GCA_012031045.1 Leptolyngbyaceae cyanobacterium SM2_5_2 | reverse complement strand
CGCGCATCCGCGTCGGCACGACGGGCAGTTTGGAACAAATTTTGCGCGGCCCGGCTCAATTAGACGATGGCACCCACAATTTCCTGGGGGCGCTGCAAACCAGCATGGGCACGCTAGGCGCTAAAAATCTCAAGGAAATGCAGCAGGTAGACATTGTCATTGCGCCTTCCCTGCTGACCGAAGGAAAAGTTTACCAAAAGGCCCAACAGTTAGGCATGGGTAAATAGTGGGCTGTGTTTACCATAGACTGCTTTATCGAGTGCCACGGAAGGTGGCAGATCTGGGATTGTCCACTGTACAATAGAGAAAAAGCGGAGACGAAAGTTTCCGTTCACTCCTCACACCACACTCCGCCTGAGCCGTAAGGTTCAGGCGGTTCCTTATGGCGTGCTAGTCCGCGATTATGTCCTATTGTATTGGGCCAGGTTTAAATGGGTCGATTTTTGGCTATGGTAAGATTGCGTGTATTTTAAGAACAGCAAGGAATACTAGGCATGGCAGCCGCTCAGGTCACAGATTCTACGTTTAAGCAAGAAGTGCTGGAAAGTACTGTTCCTGTCCTTGTGGACTTTTGGGCTCCTTGGTGTGGCCCTTGTCGGATGGTGGCACCAGTCGTTGAAGAAATTGCCGAGCAGTACGATGGTCAGGTTAAGGTCGTTAAGGTCAATACCGACGAAAACCCTAGCGTGGCTAGCCAGTACGGCATCCGCAGCATCCCAACTCTAATGATTTTCAAGGAAGGCCAGCGGGTAGATATGGTTGTGGGGGCTGTGCCCAAGACCACCCTAGCCAACACTTTAGAGAAGTATCTATAGCCTTAGCTTACGTCCCCACATTAATTGTTTTCACGCTTAGTTGTCTGCAATTGGCTACGGTCTAGCCTCCTGGGCTGTTTAGAGGGTTAGCACCCGCCTTTAATCGGGCGGGTGTTTAATTTCAGTGAATAATTCGGCTCAGCTTCAGCCCCAGGCGGTTTGATTCAGGAAGCCGCACCAATTCTCGCTAGAATAAAGTGCTGTCCGTTAAACACCAGGACTATGGTTGCGCTTCCTTCTGATTTACCGGCCAATATCAGGGCAGACCTGACGGCATTGCTAGAGCATTTGCCCACGATGGAGCATGGCAGACTGATCCGGCAGGTGTTAGAAACCATTCTGCGCATGATGGGTCGCGAGGCCGATCGCCTGGATTGGAAATATTGAACTATGCTCTGCTGGATATGGAGCAGGCGTTTCAAATTTTTTACCCGTATCGCCATACCCGCAAAATTACGATTTTTGGCTCGGCCCGCACCAAGCCTAGCCATCCCGACTATCAACTGGCAGAGTTGTTTGCCCAGCAGATTACCCAGCTGGGTTTATGGTCATGACTGGGGCTGGCGGCGGCATCATGGAAGCGGGTAACGCTGGCGCTGGCTCCGATCACTCCTTTGGTTTGAATATTCAATTGCCCTTTGAGCAGGGGGCTAACCCGGTGATGACCGGCAACCCCAAGCTGATTAATTTCAAGTATTTTTTTACTCGTAAATTATTCTTCCTGAGGGAGAGCGATGCCCTGGTGCTCTTTCCCGGTGGGTTTGGCACCCAAGATGAAGCCTTTGAATCCCTCACCTTAATACAGACTGGCAAGGCCGACCCCATGCCAATCATCATGGTTGATCACCCTGGCGGCAACTACTGGCAGGGCTGGGATACCTACATTCGTACCCATCTGCTGGCCCGTGGGCTCATTAGTCAGGACGATCCAAGCCTGTATACCATCACCGACAATGTAGACGATGCTTGCCATGCTATCAGCAGCTTCTACCGGGTTTACCACTCCTGTCGTTATGTGGGCGATCGCCTCGTAATGCGGCTTAAGTATGACCTTTCGGAGGAGTCCATCGCGTTATTGAACCAGGAATTCAGCGATCTTCTCGATAAGGGATTAATCGACCGCTCCCCCACTCTGCCCGAAGAAGCCAACGACGAAACCGCCCACCTGCCGCGTCTGGCTATGCACTTCAACCATCGCGACTTTGGCCGCCTGCATCAGTTTATCTGGCGGCTGAGCGACCTGGGCGATCATCGTCCAGAATTTGAGCACCCAGAGCAGAAATAAACAAGGATGGGTGCTAATTGCTGTAGGACAAGTACAAAGGATAGACCGTGACCCAGAAGCGATTGATTATTGAAATGGGAATGGGGGTTGACCAGCACGGCCAAGATCCCACCGTAGCGGCAGCCCGCGCCGTGCGGAATGCCATTGCCCATAATGCGCTACCCGGTGTGTGGGAGGTGGCCGAGCTCAGCCATCCTAACCAAATGATTGTGGATGTCCAGATCGCGGTTCCCTTTCCTGACCAGGTGCGGCAGGAGGAGGTGCTGGCGGTGTTGCCCTTCGGCCAAAAATCCCTACGGGTAGAGGCTGGGGGCATGGTGGTAGCTGGGCGAGCCATCCCCGAACTGAAGGATAAGAATGACGATATGTACGTGGCAATTGCGGCGGTTACCGTATCAATTCCGGCCTAGCTACCCAGGGCACTGCTGTAAGTGATGGGACGCTTCAGCTCAGATGACTCCTTCAAATAAAAGCTAAGGAGTACGACTTAAAGGAGTGCGACAGGTATCAACTTGCGATACACTAAAAGCAAACTCGTAACCACTTCAACTAAAGTCATCATTGACTAAAACTTACACAACACTTTATTTACAAGTTCCGGACATTGCTTCTCAATGGCAGTGTGGGTCTATTCCCTGTGAGATGCACCTTTGCGTTAACCCTCCTATTCGTTTGATGTTGCCACTATGACAGCTACCACTACTCAAAACCCTCTGCTAATTGGTGCCGGTCTTCCTCCCTTTGATCGCATTAAGACCACTCACATTGTGCCAGGCATTATGGCCCTGTTAGAGAACCTGATGGCCGACCTGGAAGCCCTAGAAGCGGCTGTTGTGCCCACTTGGGCTGGCCTGGTAGAACCGCTAACTCGCATCGAAGAACGCCTGGGCTGGAGTTGGGGCATTGTTGGCCATTTAATGGGGGTGAAAAACAGCCCTGAATTGCGGGCCGCCTACGAAGAGGTGCAGCCCGCTCTGGTGCAGTTTGCCACTCGTCTGGGCCAAAGCCAACCGCTCTATGATGCCTTTATGCAAATGCGGGCCAGTGCCGATTGGGAGGCGCTAGAACCGGCCCAGCAGCGGATTGTAGAATCGTCTATGCGCGAGGCGGAATTGTCTGGGGTGGGGCTGCAAGGGGCTGATAAAGAGCGCTTTAACGAAATTCAACAGGCGCTAGCTGAGCTCACCACCAAGTTTGCCAACAACGTGTTGGATGCCACCAAGGCCTTTAGCCTCACTCTCACCACCGTGGAGGAGGTGGATGGTTTGCCGCCTAGTCTGCTGGCGCTAGCCGCCCAGGCCGCCCGCGATGCTGGAGAAGCCGAGGCCACCGTAGAAACAGGCCCCTGGCGGATAACGCTGGACTACCCTAGCTATGGGCCATTTATGCAGCACAGCCGCTGTCGCAACCTGCGGGAAACGCTTTATCGTGCCTTTGTCACCCGTGCCTCAGAGGGTGAACTGGACAACGTTCCCAATATCGACCGCATCCTAGAGCTACGCCATGAAATGGCCCATCTCTTGGGTTATAGCACCTATGCTGAACTGAGCCTGGCTCGCAAAATGGCGCCTTCTGTAGAGGCCATCGACAAACTAATGGAGGAACTGCGGGTAGCCAGCTACGACACCGCCGCTAAAGAATTAGACGAGCTCAAAGCCTTTGCCTTAGCCAAGGGTGCCCCCGAAGCGGACAGCCTTACCCACTGGGACACCGCCTTTTGGGCCGAGCGCATCCGCGAAGAAAAGTATGGCCTCAACGACGAAGAACTGCGGCCCTACTTTCCGCTGCCCCAGGTGCTCGATGGTCTATTTGCGCTGGCTCACCGTATTTTTGACATCACTATTTCCCCAGCAGATGGAGAAGCGCCCGTGTGGCACCCCGATGTGCGCTACTTCCAGGTGCTGAATGGCAACGGTGAACCCATTGCCCACTTCTATCTTGACCCCTACAGCCGCCCAGCCGAAAAGCGCGGCGGAGCCTGGATGGATGACTGCATCAATCGGGGCAAGGTTAACGGGCAGGTGAGGTTGCCGGTGGCCTACCTGGTTTGCAACCAGTCGCCCCCGGTGGATGGCAAACCCAGCTTGATGACCTTCCGCGATGTGGAAACCCTGTTCCATGAGTTTGGCCATGGGTTGCAGCACATGCTAACCCAGGTAGACTACACGGGAGCCGCTGGCATCAACAATGTGGAATGGGATGCGGTGGAACTGCCCAGCCAGTTCATGGAAAACTGGTGCTACCACCGCGATACCCTACTTACTCTGGCCCGCCACTACGATACGGGTGCGCCGCTGCCTGAAGATCTCTACCAGAAGATCATGGCCGCCCGCACCTTCATGACCGGTAGCGCCATTCTGCGCCAGGTGCGTTTCGGCTGGACGGATATTGAACTCCACCACCGCTACCGCCCCGCTGGCCCGGAAACCGTCGCCGAAGTGAGTCGCCGCATTGCGGCCCAGTCGTCTATCCTGGAGCCGCTGCCGCAGGATGCCTTCCTATGCGCCTTTACCCACATCTTTGCCGGGGGCTATGCGGCGGGTTACTACAGCTACTTTTGGGCCGAAGTGCTGAGTGCCGATGCCTTCGCCGCCTTTGAAGAGGTCGGCCTCGACAACGACACCGCCCTGGCCGAAACCGGCCACCGCTTCCGCGATACCGTTCTAGCGCTGGGTGGCAGCCGCCATCCAATGGACGTTTTCAAAGCCTTCCGAGGCCGGGAACCCAGCACCCAGGCGCTCCTCCGCCATCGCGGCTTAGTCGCGGCTTAGCGTCAGTTAGTCAGGCTGAATTCAGCCCTGGTGCCCACAGCATGGACATCAGGGCTGTTGAATCTGACTAGCCTGGCTCAAGTTCTAACCTTAACGGTTGGGGTGGATATTGAACTCGTTAAACGTCGAGTAATAGTGATAGAAACCCCTGTAAACAACACAGAGCTTAACTAACAAACTGCATGACAATTGTGACCACCGCCCAGGCAAACAGTAGCCAGGTGATTAAGCTAGGAATCATAGTGCCTCCTGATTGACCGTCCCATCGTTAACCCTCGCCCTTAGCCTAACCTGCTATTTCCCTTCGCCAGAGGGTTGAATACCGAACTAAATTAGAGACCGCAGCTTTGAGAGCTTAGCTTCCGCCAATGCAGGCGTGAGTAAAAGCGGAAAATATAGGTAAAAAATCGACTGTCAACTTACAGCGGAGAATTCCGCAAAATAAGGATACCAAAAGGCAAGATTAGCAGAAATCCTAACTCCCATAGTCTGCGTTCAAAAAACTACTTCAGCTCACGTTGAGACCTAAAAATCCAAAATTCACCATTAGGCGTAAAAAAAACAACATTAAAAAATCAAAACTTAAAATGTCAGATTTGCCTAGGGGAGATACCATCCTTGACCTACAGAAAATTCATGTTCTACAAGCTTTTGGGGTAAATCATGTGAGGAATTAGACAACTTATACGGAACCGGAATCTTTTAATGGCCGTCAGTCATCCAGGCTTACTGGGTGTGCAATCTACATTTCGGTAGCTAGCTAAGATGACTCTTGCCAGATCTATATTTATTTCCTATCGCCGCCGCGACAGTATTGATATCACCGGGCGGATTTACGATCGCCTCGTGGCCCACTTTGGCCAGGGCAGTGTTTTCAAGGATGTGGATGCAATTCCGCTAGGCGTGAACTTTCGTCGGCATCTAGAGCGAGAAGTGAGCCATTGCCCGGTGTTGCTGGCGATTATTGGCCCCCAGTGGTTAGGTATTACCGATGGACGGGGTCATCCTCGCTTAGCCAATCCTAAGGATTGGGTGCGGGTAGAAATTGAAACCGCCCTGCGACGGGATAGCCTGGTGATTCCGGTACTGGTGGGCGGGGCCGAACTGCCTGATGATACGGCCCTACCCGAAAGTTTGAAGGGGTTGGCCTATCGTCAGGGCACCTCGGTGCGCCACGACCCAGATTTCCATCGCGACATGGATCGGCTCATTCAGCGTATTGAAGGCGTTTTTTAATAGCCTGATTCTGAGTGGTAGGCCAGCGAGTCAGCCTGGCTCTAGCCTGATGACGGAATCTGTTACCACCCAAGCTACAGCCCCCATGACAGCGAAGTCGGCATCGCCCCCTACCCTGGGCCGTCGCCGCTGGTTACGGCTAACCAGCCTGGGATTAATGGGGGGAGGGGCGGCGGTAGCCCTGCGGCGCTGGTCGCCCAGTTTGCATACCTTTTCGCCGACAGATCTACCGGAGGTTATGCCAGACCTATCTACTCTGCCAGAGCGCCTGGAAAAGGCACTGAATGCCGCCACGGCCCCCATCTCCGATGCAGTAGCCGAGCCTCTACATAGCTATACAGCCCTCACGGTAGACGAGTTTGGGCACAACCTCTACCAGGCCCAGATATGTACCCCCAGCTACCAGGATCTCTGGTTAGCCGCGACCCCAGGCCCCATTGCGCTACCACTAGTCGATATTCGAGGCGGACAGTTTCTCCAAGGCGCACCAGAAAGTGAGCCGGGCTATGATTCTTCCCAACAACCCCAGACTATTGCCACCGTAGAGTCTTTCTGGATGGGCGTTTATCCGGTTACCCAGCGTCAATGGCGAGCCGTAGCCTTGCTGCCGTCAGTGAATCGGGCGCTGGCCCCTAACCCTGCCTACTTTGAGGGCGACGATCGCCCCGTAGAGCAAATCAGTTGGCTAGAAGCGGTGGAGTTTTGCGATCGCCTCAACCAGTTTGTGGCCGCCCACCATCCCCAACTGGCAGACTATCGCTTTCGCCTGCCTACTGAAACCGAGTGGGAGTATGCTTGCCGGGCTCACACCACTACCCCCTTCCATACAGGACACACTCTCACAACCGCTCTGGCCAACTACGATGGCACCCAGCCCTTTCGGCAGGAAGCCGCCGGACAATTTCGCGGTACCACCACCCCAGTGGGGAGCTTTAGCCAGGCTAATACCTTTGGCCTTTACGATATGCATGGCAATGTCCAAGAGTGGTGTGCGTCTGGCCAGGAGGAAGCCCCCGCTACCACCAACGCTTCCACCGCCAATGCCCAGACCAGCGACCTCTGGCTGATTGTGCGGGGCGGTTCCTGGCAAAGCCCGCCTCAGCATTGCCGGTCAGCCTATCGCACCAGCGTTAATGCCGAAACCCGTAGCAACCAGGTTGGCTTTCGGGTGATTGCCGTTAAGCAATCTTAGGCCACTACGGTAGACATAAGCCGGCTGTTCAAGACGCTTGAAGCAGTAATGCAGTAAGGATTTTCACGCTGAATTTTGCCTTTTGAACTCCGCGTAACATTACTAGACTTGCCCCGGCCTGGAGAAATATGGAGAAAACCTTGTTAGGCCCGATTTAGGCTTGACCTTAAACTAAGCTATATAGTCAACTAGTGTTAGAAGCTATGAAGTTTGATTGGTATAGCTTGGCGTAAGGCTTAGGCTTGGTGCTAGTGAGGAGTTAGGAGTGGGAATCTAGGAGTTAGGAGTCAGATTTCTGTTATCGAGCGCTAGTCACCCAGTACAGTAAGGAATACCGGCATGAAGATCGTAATGATCGGGGGTGTGGCCGGGGGAGCTTCTACCGCTGCCAGGGCGCGTCGCCTGGATGAACAGGCTGAAATTGTGGTTTTAGAGCGTGACCATTATGTGTCCTACGCTAACTGTGGGTTGCCGTACCACATCAGCGGGGTTATTCCTGAGCGCGAGCAGTTGCTGGTGCAAACCCCTGAAAAGCTCAAACAAAACTTAAACCTTGACGTGCGGGTTGGCCATGAGGTTACGGCCATTGACCGAGACGCTAAGCTCGTTCACGTTTGCAACTCATGGCCACCTTAGATATTGAGATGGCCCGCGATCTGCAATATCACATGGCCGACCACGGTGTGACATTGCACCTGGGCACCGCTGCCGAATCGTTTGAAGATGCAGGCGGATTAATTTGTGCCCACCTCTCCAATGGTGAGCAACTCACGGCAGATCTGGTGGTGATGGCCGTGGGGGTACGCCCCAATACGGAACTGGCTAAACAGGTTGGGCTGCCCGTGAGGCCACGGGGAGGGTTGATTACCGATCGCCACATGCGCACCTCTGACCCAGATATCTATGCGGTAGGTGACATGGTTGAAACTGAGCATATGATTACCGGCCAACCGATGTTAGCGGCGTTGGCTGGCCCTGCTAACCGTCAGGGGCGGATTGTGGCGGATCATATTTGTGGCCGAGATTCCAGCTATACCACCACCCAGGGCACCGCGATTGTCAAAGTGTTTGACATGGTGGGAGGGGGAACTGGGGCATCGGAGCGGATGCTGCGCCAGGCCAATAGGCCCTATCGCAAGGTGTATCTGCACCCCTCTGGCCATGCAACCTATTACCCCGGCACTATCGCTATGCACATGAAGGTGCTGTTTCACCCCGATGATGGGACGCTACTGGGGGCACAGGTGGTCGGCTTTGATGGCATTGATAAACGCATTGATGTTCTGGCCACCGCCCTGCGCGCCGGGATGACGGTGTACGATCTGGAGCACTTGGAACTGGCCTATGCGCCTCCCTTTGGTGCAGCGAAGGATGCGGCTAATATGGCAGGCTTTTTGGGGGACAATCTGCTGCGGGGCGATTATTTACCCTGGTACCCCGAAGACTATCCGGAGAAAACCAGCCTGGGTACCCTTGTCGATGTCCGTACCCCTAAGGAATACGAAGAGTGGCATATTCCTGGGGCGGTGAATATCCCGTTGGGGACGCTCCGCGATCGCACCGACGACATCCCGGCTGATGCATCTGTTTTCGTCTACTGCCGAGTCGGTTTTCGGGGCTACATGGCGGCTCGTATTTTAATGCAGCGAGGCTTCGACCGCGTTTTCAACCTCTCGGGTGGCACCCTCACCTTTAGTTCTTTTCATCCCACGGTGTATTCCACCGGGCAGGCGAACTACCCCTTTGTGGCCCATGCCGAAGATCGCATGGCAGAGTTGGTGTTAACCGGGATGGCTGCGGTCGTAGATGTCCGCTAGCTCCGCTTCAATGGCCTTAGTGCTGATGGCAATTTCATAGAGGGAGGTCAGCAGTGATGCCACTAACAGCATCAAACTCAGGCCAAAGAGAAATTCCGCCAACCACACCTGCTGAATAAATAAGGAAAACATCGACAGCGTACACAGGATAAAGCTGGATACCCCCAGGGCCTGCATCAGCCGAATCAGGGCAATGCGCTGGCGGAGGTTAGCAATCTGCTTCTGCACCATCTTTTGGTAATAGTCGCGCTCGGAACTGTGGAGTTGCCGAATGAGCTGGGCCAGCACCAAAAATCGATTAGTGTAGGCCAGCAATAGTAATGAAATAGCCGGGAATAGCAGGGCTGGGGTCGTCAGTTGCATAACATTAGCTGCAAAAAAAGAGAGGATGCACTAGGGTGCCATCCTCTCTTAGGTTCTATGAATAGACAATCCCTTTAGCTTAAAAGTCTCGCCTTGAAAGAGATAGGTTCCCCTAGGGGCCAAAACCAGGCACCTCCTGACAACCCGCCAGAGTTTACCAAGGTAGCTAGGAGTTCCAGTTAGGCGTTGGCCAATTCCCTGGAGCCAGCGGTGAGCCGCTCGTAGGTGGCCCGCATCTTCAAGCCCACTAGCACCTGAAATAGACCACTGCCGTTGGCAGAACCCGGATACTCCCGGTGCTTAAGCAGTAGCTCGGTCATTTCACCGTAGTACTTGGTGGAGGTGTTGCTGAGGTGGCTCTCGACGTAGATCATTTCCTCTAGCCGGTCAAATTGGCCATCCACTTCTAGCACCGAAACCTCATTGCCATAGTAGCTGTCGGGGCCATAGTGCATGCGGATGCCGGGGTAAGAGCAGGTTAGTTTCCGGCCACAGGGAATCCAGTCGATGGTAGACCCTTCATCAAACAGGTAGACGGGGTCAAACCCTTCCACGCCCTCGCGCTGAATTAGCCGTACCCGCAGCACCTTTTTCTCTTCGTCGTTAGGAATCAGTTGGGTGGGCAGAATTTGAATCACCACATCGGCATACTGCTTTTGAATGTCAATGTAGGCTTCAAAGTCGGGGCGGCGAGCGTTAATGGAGGCCAGCACGTCTTCGTAGGTGTGGCCACGCTCAGCCATGTCGCGCTGAATCTTCCAGGCAATTTTAACGTCGTCGCTGATGTCGAGGTAGACGCTAAAGTCAATCAGCTCACGCACACGCTCATCATAGAGGGGGTGGAGCCCTTCAATGACGATGATGCGGTTGGGGTCAACCCGTTCGGGGGGGTCAATTTCTCCAGTTTCGTGGTTGTAGATGGGCTTGTCGATGCTGCGGTTTTCTTTCAGCGCCTTGATTTGCTCATACATGAGGTCAAAGTTGTTGGCGCGGGGGTCAAGCGCTGTTACCCCAGCCGCCTTGCGCTGCTTACGATCCAAGCTGTGATAGTCATCCAGGCAGATTACCGTCATCAACTCGGCACCAAACAGGTCGCTCAAGCGCCGCAAAAAGGTAGATTTGCCGCATCCAGAGTCACCGGCAACACCAATTAGTACTACTTTATCTGACTGGTTGATCATAGGTTCCCTCTAAACAACTCCTTGTTAAGTGCATGCCGTTCAATAAAGACGCAGATGGGTCTGCAGCAAAGTGCGCCCCTATGACCCCACGAAATACCCCAAAAAATATCTCGTAAAACATTGCGTTTGTGAAATGCAGAAACCCTAGGGAGCCTGAGCAGAAACCCCAGCAAACCAGCGTCTCAGCTCAACCCTAACCCCCAAGCCCTACAGGCGGTATCCAACTCTATCGACCTGTCGTACTCAAGCACCGCTCTCAAGACAGAACTACCAACCTAGCCAGGAAGCCTAAATGCATCGCAGTGCTCTGCAGAGACACGGCTAACCCCAGCTTAAGTCAATAGCTAATAAGTATTTCTACCGCTATGAGCTGATCTTATCAGAGATAAGTATCGCTCACAACTGATTTTTTAAGACGGGGATCACGGCCTAGCGGGGTAACTGGTGTTGAAAGGCAGACGTAAGAAAGCAGAAGGCGGAACGAGGACTCCAATTTTAGCAAGGGCTGCCGCGTTGGTAAACGGGAGAGTTATTTCTGCCTCGGAGGACTAGCCTCGGCTTCGCCTCGGTCATTCCCCAACCCCATTCAATCTTCCACCCTCTGCCCTCTGCCTTCTCCCCTACCATCCCCATGATGCAATCTTCCACCCTCTGCCCTCTGCCTTCTCACCCTACATCCCCATGATGCAATAGCCCGAATCCACGTAGAGAATCTGCCCGGTAATGCCGCTAGACAGGTCACTACAGAGAAAGGCCGTTGCGTTGCCCACCTCCGTTTGGGTGACGGTGCGGCGCAGCGGGGCGATGTCTTCCACGTGGTGGATCATATCCAAAATGCCGCCCACTGCCGAGGAGGCCAGGGTGCGGATGGGGCCAGCGGAAATGCCGTTGACTCGGATGTTGTTTGGCCCCAGCTCAGCGGCTAAGTAGCGCACGTTCATCTCCAGAGCGGCTTTGGCAATGCCCATGACGTTGTAGTTAGGCACCACTCGCACGCCACCCAGGTAGGTAAGGGTGACGATACTGCCGCCCTCGGTCATCAGAGACTTGGCCCCCCGCGCCAGGGCCACCAGGGAATAGGCGCTGATATCTAGGGCTAGTTGAAAGCCCGCCCGCGAGGTGCTGCTAAAGTCGCCCGTGAGGTCGTCGCGGTTGGCAAAGGCGAGGCAGTGAATCAGGATATCCAGTCTGCCCCACTCCTTTTGAATAGTTTCAAACACGGCCTCTACTTGCGCCTCATCCTGAACGTTGCAGGGCAAAAACAGGCTGGGGCTGAGGGGGTCTACCAGTTCCTTAACCTTGCTCTCTAGTTTGCCCTTATCGTCGGGTAGGTAGGTAATGCCCAGATTGGCCCCCGCTTGATGGAGCTGCTGGGCAATCCCCCAGGCGATGGATCGATTGTTGGCAATGCCCGTTACCAGGGCGTTTTTTCCCAGTCAGGTCTAGCATGGTTCTCGGTAATAATTCGCATCTTTTCGCATCTTGGAGTCTACGGGAATTTGGCCCCGGTGGATAGGGGATAGCTCGATAGAATAGGGAAGCGGTACTGGAACGATTGCTATGGAAGTTATCCCGGCTATTGATTTGCTTGAGGGTCGCTGTGTTCGCCTTTACCAGGGCGACTATGACCAGTCCCAGGTGTTTGACGACAACCCCGTGGCGGTGGCTCGCCAGTGGGAAGAGCAGGGCGCTACTCGCCTCCATCTAGTGGATTTGGACGGCGCGAAGTCGGGTAAACCGGAAAATTGGCAGGCGATTGAGGCGATTGTGCGAGCGGTGAGTGTGCCGGTGGAGGTGGGGGGTGGGCTGCGAGATCGCGATCGCGTCATCGCCCTGTTCGATCTAGGGGTGCGCTACGCCATCCTGGGCACCGCCGCCATCGAAAATCCTGACCTGGTGGGCGAACTCAGCCGCGACTTCCCTGGCCAAATTATCGTCGGCATTGAACGCCAGAGATGGCAAAGTGGCCACCCGTGGCTGGCTAGAAACCTCCAAAGTAGACGCCATTGACCTGGCCCAGCAGATGCAGCACCAGGGAGCCGCTGCCGTTATCTATACCGACATCAAACGCGATGGCACCCTTAAAGGCCCCAATATTGCTGCCCTGAGGACTATGGCCCAGGCCGTATCCATGCCGGTGATTGCCTCCGGCGGGGTGGGGGCGCTGAGGGATCTGCTCAGCCTCCTGCCTCTAGAAACCTACGGCGTTACCGGAGTCATCGTCGGTCGTGCCCTCTACACCGGCGATGTCAGCCTGAAGGAAGCCGTCCGCGCCATTGGCAACGGGCGCTGGCAGGATGTGCCACCGTCGTTGGGGGGAGTCGGCGTTTTGGGGTAGATGGTGGTGGGGGTGGTGAGTAGTCGCCCGTAGGGTGCATCGCAGGGCGAATGCACCGCTCAGCCATCCAAAACGCAGTTTCGCTCGATAGAGTATTTGATTTCTTTGACTTTCTTCCTGGTGCTTACTCGGTTAGCTTTTCAGGATTGGCAAAGTTCGTGTGCCCATCAAAACTTCGCCAAAACCCAAAGCAATGGACACAGGAAAAACCTTGTGCTAGCTGAACTTGATGTTTATTTTCTTAAGCTTCGGACATTATTTTGCAGATCTGCCGGATAATTCTGGAAGCTAGGGGTGTAATCTAGCGAATCTGCCACTTAATGCGTAGTCAGCCTTACTTTCAGGTATGGGCCAATTACTGTAGTCGAGTGAGCACACCTAAACCAAAGTGGAGCAAAACGTAATGAAATGGTATGTGCAAGTTTTGAAGAAATATGCTGTCTTTAGTGGACGAGCACATCGAACAGAGTTCTGGATGTTTTTCCTCTTTAACTTTATCATTTCGTTTGGGCTAGGATTAATTGAGGTAATTCTTGGGGAAGTTACCAATACTAACCAAAGCGTTCTTAGTACTATTTATTCCCTTGCTGTCCTGATCCCAAATCTTGCTGTAGGTGTGCGCAGGATGCACGATACTGATCACAGTGGATGGTGGTTAATAGTACCTGTCGTGAATCTCGTATTTGCAGTTACCAAAGGCACAGAAGGAGAAAATAGATTCGGACCTCCTCCTCAACTTTAGCCCCGTTTAGACGAGTGAGCACGAGGTGATAACAGGCGGCTGATGCACCACTCTCAACCTACCTGCTTACTCCAACTCTGCAAGAGTTCGCCCCTGAATCGAGTAATCCAACAACTCCATCGGGTGCATCAGGGGCAGATGTTCCCCTCGCTGGGCCAGGTGTTTTTGAATTTGCAGGGAGCAGCCGGGGTTGGGGTGAAGCAATCAGCCGAGCGCCGGTATTCAGCAGGTTTTTTACCTTCATTTGGCCCAGTTCTTCGGCCACCTGGGGTTGCAGCATGTTGTAAACCCCAGCACTGCCGCAGCAGAGCGCCGCATCGATGGGTTCCCGCAGCGTGACGCCGGGAATTTGCCGCAGCAGTTGGCGGGGTTGGAGGCTGATTTTTTGTCCGTGCAGCAGGTGGCAGGCGTCTTGAAACACAATCGGCAAGCTGCCCTCAGTGAGGGGATGCAACGTGGCGGTGAGGCCCACTTCAGCCAGGAATTCCTGCACATCCCGTACCTTGGCAGAGAAGGCCTGGGCACGATCGCGATACTCCGGGTCATCCTGAAGAATGTGGGGATACTCCTTCAGGGTATGGCCGCAGCCTGCCGCGTTGATAATCACATAGTCCACCGCCGCCTGCTCAAAGATATTGATCATCTGGCGGGCCAGTGCCTGAGCCTGGGCCTCTTCGCCCTGGTGAGCCGGTAGAGCGGCACAGCAACCCTGGCTACGGGGAATCACCACCTCGCAGCCGTTAGCGCTGAGCACCCGCGCCGTGGCTCCGTTCACATCCGAGAAAAATACCCGCTGCACGCAGCCTAGCAGCATTCCTACTCGGTAGCGTTGTTGGCCCTGGGCTGGCACTACCTCCGGCAACTCGTCCCGAAAGCTCTCGGCAGTAACGGACGGCAGCAGCGACTCCATTGCCGCCAGGTTGGGCGATAGCTTGGGCAGCAGCCCCGTGCGCTGCACCAACTTAGAGAGGCCCAGCTTTTGGTACACATACAGCGGCCCCGCCGCCAGCCGCAGCCGGTTGGGGTAGGGGAACAGGTTGAAAATTAGCGATCGCAGCAGCCGTTCCGGCAGGGTACGGGGATGATTGCGCTGCACCTGGGGCCGCACGGCGGCAATTAACTGGTCATACTGCACGCCAGACGGGCAGGACGTAGTGCAGGCCAAACAGCCCAGGCAGGAATCAAAATGCTGCACTGATGCCGGAGAAAGCGGTGCCTCGCCGTTGTTGATGGCATCCATCAGGTAAATGCGGCCCCGGGGCGAATCCATCTCTTTGCCAATCACCCGGTAGCTGGGGCAGGTGGTGAGGCAAAAGCCACAGTGCACACAGGCATCGATGAGTTCTGGCCTGGGGGGATGCTGGGCATCAAAGCCATCGGGGTTGGGGAGAGATGGCTGAGCTGCTGAGGATGCTGGGATCTCCGAGGTTTGCATAGTGGGAAAGACAGAGGGGGAAAAGGCAGAAGGCGGAGGGCGGAAGAAAAGGGTTGCAATTGTTCAGTTTTGGGTTTGAGTGGTATTAACTAGGCTGCTCCACTCACAGAGCTGTTATCCCTAGCGTAGCGTGTTCCCTAGGGGTTTCCTGCGGCCAGCATGCCCGGCGGCACCTAAAAAAGTTAATGGTCAAAATAGGCTTTTTCAGCAATGGCCCTCTAAGGTTAGGGGTACCTGGGGGGGTAAGCTCTGACGCTCTCTTGGCTTCATTTGTAATAATTCTTACTTGAATCTGTTTTTAGAATCGGATATTTTTTTAACCCATAGCTCTGAGTGTGCAGCCGTAGGATGTTAGCCGTTGCGGTCATTCCCATAACCGCTATGAAAGGTTTGAACCGCTAGATGTCAATGCCTTGTCAGGCAATAGGGGATAAGCAACCAGAAACCGGGGTTCTCAATCAGAACCCCGGCGGTCATGGCGTATCCCTAGCGGTTGCTGCTTACCCCCCGCCGCCGCGTCATCAGGCTGATCACACCGCCCCGGCTACCCGTTTCCTCCACCGCTTGCAGGAAGGCCTCAAAGCTGGGAGTGTTGGGTTGCACCGGCACCGGGCGTGACCACTCAAGCCGCTCGCAATAGCCCGTGGAGGAGAGGCGATGGATGGCTTCTTCGACCGCGCGGCGATCACCCAGCAAAATATGCCGAACAATTTCTTGACCGTAGGATGGCAATGGAAATGTTGCAAAGGCAACTACCTCTGGATTCGGGTCTTGAAACATGGGAAAACTCCTTCGTTTTCACTAAATGGAAAACGAGGAACGGCTCCAGGTCCCTTCCAATTAGGCAACGCAAAGAGACCGGTACAATGAACCCAGTCATCTCGACTTACCGTGCTTAAGTTGGGATGATCAGGGGGTTTGAGGAGTGCCACCTCTTCAAATCCCTGCCCGGAATCATTCCCCGCAAAATTGAAAATACAGGAATTGCACCAGGAGTGCAACCGTATTGCAAGATTTTTTACTCAGGCTGAGGCTAGACCCCTTTAGAATCCTTACATAAGCCAGGAGAACGTAGCGATTAGCACCACTTGCCGACTGGGCAAAGCCCGCGTGCCCAGCCAAACTCGCTATAGTTGAGGGTTTTGCCGCTAGTCCAGCCCTTTGGTAGTGGGATAACTTGACCAGAATGAAAATTTGGTGAGCTTACGGAGGGTATCAATGCAAGGCGAAACATTGCCTGCCAAAGGAATCTAGGAGCCAGGAGCTAGAAGCTGGTCGCAGCGCTACTCCTAGCTTCTAACTCCTAAATTCCAAGCCCTATGGCTGTTTCGGCTTACGTGCATACCCCTTACGGATTCTAAAATTCCTCCATAAAATAAAATGCGTGGATTGCGCCGTAAATTTAGAGAGTCGCCGAGAAAGTTTGGTGGCTGGCCTGGTAATTGCTGAAGTTCACCGAGAACGTTTGGCGAATCGTCGAGAAAGTTTGGCGGCTGGCCTGGTAATTGCCGAAGATGGCCTAGAGATTTTGGCAAATCGCCAAGAAAGTTTGGAGAATCACCAAGAAAGTTTGGAGAATCACCAAGAAAATTTGGCGGAGCGTCCAGTTAAGAGGGAGAATGGCGGAGAAAATAGGGAGCCTTGCCCCGAAAGGTTGGCGGAACGCCCAGCCAGTTTCCAGGCCCCTGGCGCTGATCCCTCGGTCGCTCAGCGGGGCCGCTGATACGATGATTTCCTCGATGAAGCAGCTTGCCACGGCATCAAGCTCGTGCCGGGTGGTCAACCCCCAGGGATTTGATCTAACGGACTGCGCACCCCGCGCCCACCCCGATTCAACACATGGGTGTAGATCATGGTGGTCTTCACATCCTTGTGGCCCAGTAACTCTTGCACAGTGCGGATGTCGTAGCCATCTTCCAGTAAATGGGTGGCAAAGCTATGGCGAAACGTATGGCAGCCGATCTGCTTAGCAAGGCCAGCCGCACGGACAGCTTGCTTTAGTGTTTTCTGCACTCCACTCTCATGTAAATGGTGACGGCGAAGGAGGCCACTGCGAGGGTCACGCGAACGCCCTATCGAAGGGAACACAAACTGCCAAATCCAGGCCCTATCGGCATGGGGATATTTACGCTCTAGGGCAAAAGGCAGGTAGACCGAGCCATAGCCTTGGTCTAAATCCAACTCGTGCAGGCGCTTGACCTTACGCAGGTGCTCCTGCAAAGGCTCAATCAAACTATCCGGTAGCATGGTCACTCGACTTTCGTTGCCTTTGGTGTCACGGACGATAATCTGCCGCTGAGCAAAATCAATATCCTTAATGCGCAAACTTAGCCCTTCACTGAGCCGCAAACCGCTGCCATACAAAACCCTAATCACCAGCCCGTTAACCCCTGAAATGTTTTCTAGAACAGCGCGAACTTCATCTTTAGTCAGCACTGTAGGCAGATAATTCGAGTGTTTTGCCCGCACCGCATCCAAGGCTCCCAGGTCTTGGTTAAGTACATAGCGATACAAAAACAACAGGGCACTGAACGCCTGATTCTGGGTTGAAGCCGATACCTGCCTTTCTACAGCCAGATGGGTCAAAAATGCTTCGACCTCTGCCCTGCCCATATCTTTCGGATGCTGCTTGTTGTGGAAGAGAATGTACCGGCGAATCCATCCGACATAACTTTGCTCGGTTCGATAGGAATAATGCCTTAGACGAATCGCGTCGCGGACCTGGTCAAGCAGCTTTCTAGGTCGGGATTCCATAGCGAGGAAGATAGATGCAGTAGTTTTAATGTGCTAAATACTACATCCCTGGTTCGCGTACTGACCATAAAGATTTGCTGAAGCTATCGGCATAACACCCCTCAGCCAGCCTATTATCCAGAATGAATTCTCGATAAATACCTCTATAAGGGTAATTATCACGACTCGATTCGGCATAACACCCAAATTTGGGCAGATAGCCTGACAGATTTCGGTATATCACCCTAATTTGGGGAGTTATACTGACAATATTCGGTATAACTCCCCCCAGAGGAGGTGATATGCAACTTTGATTCTGGCTAACTGCCCTCCTGCGGGGTGTTAGCCAGAATTTAGGTAGAGGAATCCGCATAAATAGTAGTTATGCTGCCTCAAGTTATTGGTAGGAGCGCAAGCGGAAAGCTATCTGTAAGACGCCATGCCCAAGTAGCTATGAATCTTTGGTTGAGATGTAATTGGGAGGTGATCGGTGAGCTACAATTCTGAGTAGATTTCTCTTTTCATTGCAGGTTGGATAGTGCGAAAACAGGAAGCCCTTACATTACTGGCAAATCATCAGAAAACGCTGAAGGGTTTTGGCGTAAAGTCTCTGATGCTCTTTGGTTCAGTGGCAAGGGATGAAGCGCAAACAGGCAGCGATGTCGATCTGCTAGTAGAGTTTGATCGTCCGGTCGGGTTATTCACCTTTGTACGCTTGAAACGTTACTTGGAGGAGATTTTAGAGAGTTCGGTTGATCTGGGTACACCTGACTCCCTCAAACCTCATCTACAAGAATCCGTTTTCCGGGAGGCGGTTCGTGCCTTCTAGAGATTGGCAAAATAGAGTAAGAGACGTGCTAGCCACGATCGCAGAGATCCGAGAGTTCACAAACGACATCACGTTCGATGAGTTTCAAGGCGATCGCAAGACAATCAGGGCAGTTTTATATAACCTTGCAATTATTGGTGAAGCAGTTCGTGGTATTCCACTAGAGTTGGAGGCTTCACATCCTGAAATTCCCTGGGACGATGTGCGTGGAATGCGAAACATTGTGATTCACGAGTATTTTCAAGTGAATTTGTCTATCATCTGGCAAACGATTCAAGAAGATCTTGTTTCATTAGAAGCCTCTCTTCGCCAATTGATAAACCCTTGAGGAGAATGTGTAATAGCAGCAGCAACGGCAGCATAACAACCCCAATGCACCCGACCGTCGAAAGGTTATCGGTTAGAGTTAAAGGTTTCTGCGGCGGGTGATTGCGATCGTTATGCCGCAAGTCCTTGGTTGGGACAGTAGATTAAATCTTCTTGCAGGGCATTCAAAATCAAAATTGTTGGGCATGGGTGATTGTAACGACGTTTTGTAGCTACAATTGACTACTATAGCTGTCGTTTAGTCATGGAATACGAATGGGATGAAGCAAAACGTGTTGCCAATCTTCGTAAGCATGGAATCGATTTTACCGACGTTCCAATTGTGTTTGATGGCGATATTGTAACGGTGGAGGACGATCGCTACAGTTATGGAGAGCAGCGTTTTGTGACATTCGGTTTGTTGCAAGGGCGAGTTATCGCCGTTGTCCATGTCGAGCGTGAGGATTGTACCCGTATTATTTCTGCAAGAAAAGCAACAAAATATGAACAACGAACCTATTTCGAGCAACTCTCAGACTGATTGGCAACGACTGGATGCGATGAACGATGAAGATATTGATTTGTCAGATTGTCCAGAAATTACGCCAGAAATGTTTGCTAAGGCAGTAGTGCGACGGGGTTTACCTTCTGCAAAAACCAAGGCTCAAGTCACACTCCGCATTGATAATGATGTATTGGAATGGTTTAAGTCTCAAGGG
>JAAUUR010000473.1 GCA_012031045.1 Leptolyngbyaceae cyanobacterium SM2_5_2 | reverse complement strand
GAGCTTGTAATAAATTGGAGGCGAAATATTAAAAATAGGGAAAATGCCCTGGATGTAGTTTAGATGCACAACAGCTTAAACTTTCAGCCAGGGTGTTGAGTAATTCTCCAAGTTCAGTAATTTCTTCGAGGGCGCGATCGCCTTCTGTAGAAAGCTCACGCATTTTCTCGATATTCTGATCAATTAAGTCGGTAAGATCTGCCATAATTTTCTCCTGCCCAGGGTTTTGTAGTTTTCGTTTACAGTGTTTCCTGGCCTGGTTAGGCACAGCCTGTCTAATAAAATCAAAGGTTGTAGAGTTATCTAGCTTCAAAAACGCTGTAGTTTGAGTCGTAGCATTCGCTCCAACGTTGCAGTTTGGCTAAGCTGCTTGATCTGCCATCTAAAGGCAAACTTGCGTTTCATGTAGGCGGTTAAACATAGTGCTAGAAGCAGGACAATAGGTGCAATGTAAAAGATTAAAATCATTAACGGCAGGCTGTCGCCCAGATGGCTTTGCGATGCGGGTTGAGAAGACTGTGTTTTTAGGTGGCGACTAGAACCATCAGCAAAATACGGATATCTTATGATTGGCAATTCAGGCATAACTGGTACCTCAAGCGAATACCTGAGTGTAAAAAGACCCAAAAGCGCCACCTCGGCAGCCATTTCAATATCTCTAATCAAAGGAGGATTAAAGAGAGGCTTAAATGATGGCGAGTGACTTACGCGATTACGTAGTGAGAGATCGGGGTAAATTATGCAAGCCGATGGAATTTTTGCAGAAAATTAAGTCGTAATTGCGCCGATCAGTCAGAGATCGAAATTATCCGTAGGGTGTGACATCGCAAGGCCCAACCCACCGAACCCAGTCCTGGCGGTGCGTTGGGCCGCTACAACAAACTCCGCAGCGTCTAGGCGAAAACATCCACCCTGGGCCGTTGTAGGGCGGTCATTGATAACCCCCACTCAGTTGTGGGCGGCCTGCCCATGCCATGTCAGGCCAAGCCTGGTTAGGCATAGCCGTGTTCCGCTAAAAACTCTAGAGATAGAGCTTCTCCCTGGATGGGCCGCGTGGTGGTATTGGCCTGACCCTGCAAAAACTTTTCCACGTATTTGCCAAGCACATCGCCTTCTAAATTTACCCACTGGCCAGGCTGGAGATACTGAAGCGTCGTCTCTCGGTAGGTAACCGGGATCACCGCTACCGAAAACCAGTCGCCGCTAGGGCTACAATCGGCCACAGTAAGGCTAATGCCGTTAACTGCAATGCTGCCCTTAGGAACAATGTAACGGGCTACCCGCTGGTCTGGAACGCTAAAGCTAAGCTGCCAGGCATTTTCGGTTTCTGTGACAGACTCCAGGCAACCCCGCCCATCGATATGGCCCGTAACAAAATGACCGCCAATTTTACTGCCCACCCGCAGGGATGATTCTACATTGACCCAGCTCCCCTCTGACAGTTGGCCGAGGGTCGTACGATCAAGCGTTTCAGGAGAAACCGTCGCCACAAAGCCCTGGGGCAGGATTTTCTCCACAGTCAAGCAAATGCCGTTCACGGCGATGCTGTCGCCCAGCTCAACCTCCCGCAGGAGAGGGTGAACCTCGGCAGCGTAGTGAATTTGCAGCCGACCATCACCGTCGTGAAAGAGATGGCCTAGGGCCTGAATTAATCCGGTAAACATAGCAAAGCGAGTGTAAACAGATTTGGTTGATGGAGAAAAACGATGAACAGCAGCGCGGTGACGAGCATTTGCCTGGATAACCCAGGAGCAGCGGGAAGAATGGATCCAACCTGAACTTATTTATCCGTTCCCTCCTTATTTATCTGTTCAACCCTCAAGGCCCATAGACTTAATCAAATTCTCAGATCCAGCCATGCCTATCTAAGGCATGATCAAGGCATACTGATGATCAGTAAATTTTTTGGTTCAGGTTATCGTTTCCAAGGTCGTTAGTGGATAAGCTTAGGCAGGTTGACTCGGTCGTGATGGGCAGGATAGTTGGTCTAGTCTAAATTTTGCAGGAACGGTGCTGGTTTATGGGTTTGGGTAGGGTTTTGGCCTGGATAGATGGTTTCCCCGGCATCGCTAGCGACAGAGTTAGGGTTTAAGGCAACACGGTAATGCTTTTAAGATCATCACTATACAAGGGATCCAAGAGGCTAATCCAATGATTGAAATGAAAGTCGCCGGGATTGCCCTCGACGCGGTGTCTCGCAGCCCGGTGATCTTACTGCGCGACACAACGGATCGGCGGCAGCTGCCTATTTATATTAGCCGTGAGCAGGCTGGGTCGATTATTGGGGCACTAGAAAACCAGGCATCGCCCCGCCCGCTTACCCACGACCTCTTTGTCAATCTCCTAGAAGATTGGGAAATGACTTTGGAGCGGGTTGTGATTCACACCCTGCGAGACAACACCTTTTACGCCCTGCTAGCCCTGAGTAAGGGCGAAACCCGCCGAGAATTAGACGCCCGACCCAGCGATGCCATTGCCATTGCCCTACGGCTGGATGCGCCTATTTGGGTGATGGAAGAGGTGGTAGCAGAAGCGTCTATGCCGGTGGATAGAGATGCCGATGAGGCCGAAAAACAGGCCTTTCAGGAGTTTCTGGAAAATCTCAGTCCTGCTGACTTTGCCCAGCGCGGCGGACGGCCTTCTACCAGCAACGATACCTTTGAGAGCTGATTCGTGAGAATGGCAAAAGAAGGAAAGACAGACGAGGGACGCACCGTAGGATGGGCATAGCCCACCATTGAGCTATGCAGTATCGGCGGTTTGGGCGTACAGAATTAAACCTGTCGGTATTTTCCCTAGGCACCATGCGCTGTCTGGCGTCCTACGAGCACTTTGGGGCGACGCTTCAACGCGGGCTAGATCTGGGCATCAACCATATTGAAACAGCACAGGGCTATGGTAGTAGCGAGCGCTGGCTAGGGGAGTGGCTCTCAACTCAGGGACGACCTGACGGGCTAGTGGTTACCACCAAAATTCCACCCCAGCCCGACGGCCAAAGGATGGCGCAGTATATCGAAGAGTCTTTGGCACAGTTACAGGTCAAACAGATTGACTGTCTGGCTATCCACGGTCTTAACACCTGGGAGCATTTGGCTTGGGTGCAGCAGCCAGAGGGCTGTATGGCGGCGGTGCGCCAGGCCCAGCGCGAGGGAAAGATTGGCCATGTCGGGTTTTCTACCCACGCTGACCGGCCTGTGATTGAGGCCGCGATCGCCACCAACTCCTTTGCCTTCGTCAACCTTCACTATTACTATTTTTCCAGCGCCACGCGCCAGTAGTGGCCCTGGCGGCTGAGCATGACCTGGGGGTGTTTATTATCTCCCCCGGCGACAAAGGTGGGATGCTCTATACCCCGCCAGAACAACTCCGGCAGCTCTGCCAACCCTTTGAGCCACTACCCCTGACCTACCGCTGGCTGTTTAATCAGCCCACCGTCACGACGCTGAGCACCGGGCCAGCCCAGCCCTCAGACCTAGATAACCTGGTTCCTTTGATGGAAAAGACCGAACCCCTGACGGCGGCGGAG
>JAAUUR010000029.1 GCA_012031045.1 Leptolyngbyaceae cyanobacterium SM2_5_2 | reverse complement strand
GGGAAATCGTTCAAAATCAAACAAATCCTGTTCTATATTCAGGAAAAAAATCTCCCATGCCTGCTCCCTGCCTTACGCCCCATCGTATGGACAGCCATTGCATTGTTTGTCATCGCCTGTAAGCCCACTACAGATGGCGGCCTCAGCCCGGCCGATGCCCTGCAATCTTTCGATCTCATGGAGGGCTTTGAGCTGACCCTCGTGGCGGCCGAGCCCTGATCGCCGATGACCTTGGTGCCGGCGCGGACCGTCAGCGTCGCGCCATTCTCGACGAAGATCACGTCGGTCAGGCGGTAGACCTTGTCCTCGGACCAGATCGTGTCCTCGGTGATGTTCTCGGCGATGACCTCCTCGCCGCCCTCGCCCTCGACACACCGATTGTCGACGCAGGCGAGCCCCTCGCCGCACTGCTCGTCGGTCTCGCAGATCAGCCAGTCTTCGTAGATCAGCGAGCAAGCACCGAGCGCCGTCGCTGCGGCACCGACCGAAACCACGAGCGCCAGACGAAGGGAGGTCTGCATGGGCGCATCCTCCCGGAGCGCACGCGCCAGCCGTGAATCCTGATGGCAACATTTGCGAAACGCCACGATACGGCAATGTCCCGTGCATGGCATTTTGGTGAAACACTGCGGGCGCAGCCTCTCGGGGCTCGGGGACCTGCATGCGCGCACCTGCATCCTTTCGCACCCGCACCCGCACCCGCACCCCGCACCCCGCACCCCGCAAATTAGCCGGGAGAGCAGAAAGCTAGATTTTAGCGGGAATTTAACCAGTTAAGGGGGAAGGGCACGGCCCCCTCCCTCCGGCAGAGAATTAACCTGGTTTCTGGCCCCTAAACGTTAAATTTTCGCCTTCGTTGGCTGATAGGCTTCAATTTCTTGAATCACTCTGGCTTTGCTGGCACTGAGGTGGGCTCTAATGGCGGCGGTGGCCAGGTTGGCATCGCGGGTGAGAATGGCCTGGTAAATCTGGCGGTGTTCCAGGCGAATGTCGAGTACATCGGGGTTTTGCTTCAGGGTTTGAATTCGTAGTAGCGCCATTGCATCAAACAGCCCATCGAGCAAGGAGACCAGCCGCCGGTTGCCAGAGCTTTCGGCAATCAGGTGATGAAATTGATAGTCTACATCCAGCAACTGTTGGGGCGAGGCCAGGTCTCCGGTGGCCTCCCAACCATTGGTATCAGACTTGATGGCCTCTGCCTTGAGGATGCAGGCTTCAATGCGCTGAAGTTGCTCCGCCGTGGCGTTGGCGCAGGCTCCGACAACGGCCAAACATTCCAGAGCTTGGCGGCAGTCATAGAGTTCCGCAGCATCGGTGGCGGTAATGGTAGTGACGCGCAATCCACCGCTGACATCTGCCGTGGCCAAGCCTTCCTGCTGGAGTTGCCGAAGGGCTTCGCGCAGGGGAGTGCGGCTAACCTGTAGCCATTCGGCTAACTGAGTTTCAACCAGGCGATCACCGGGGGCCAGTTGTCCCTTCAAAATGGCCGAGCGTAGCGCCTGATAGACCTGCTCGTACAGAGACTTACCACGGTGAATAGTCGGGGAAGAGCTGAGAATCACAGGCAACTTGGCAACGAGGATGAGCCAGTGAGCCCAGTTCTCAATGAACAAAAGCCCTCCAGCAGTTGTACCCCTATCATACAAAGCAGGGTCAATAAGATGAGAAATCTTTCTGCTCAATCCAGCCGCGCTCCTCTGCCGCGGCAGAGGAGCGCGGCTAAGCCGTCAATGAAAACGCTATATCTGGAGGCTATGAGCTATTATCGGGGCTTATAACCTCCAGGGATAGCTTGACTATGACCGCTGACTACCAACCCTCGTTGCTCTCCGATGGCGATTTGCGGGCTGCCGATATATCCTGGGCCTACAACCGCGCCCCTAGTTCCTCTATTCCCCTGGGCGAGCTCCAGGGTTGGAAGCAGCGGGTGGCCCGCTACCAGGCTGAGGTGCGCTCTGCTCCCAGGGTTGAGCAGGGAAATCTTTTTGAGCTATCAACCACTCCCGAACTGGCCGATACCCTCGACCCCTTTGTGCTGCCCCCCAAAAATGCCGAATTCTGGCGCGGCCAATTGCAGGAGTCGGGGGTACCGGCTCTGTACTTTGTGGTAGATCACCACGAGCCGGTACTGCTCTACGTGGGCGAAACCATTAAATCAAACCAGCGCTGGCAGGGCGTTCACGACTGCAAACGCTACATCCTGAGCTACATCGAGGCGCACCGGGTTCATGCCCGGCCCGTAGCGGTGAATATTAGCTTTTGGCCCTACGCCACGGCTGACCGCAAAGCCCGGCAGGGGCTAGAGTTGGCCCTAATTCGGCGCTGGCGATCGCCCTTTAACAAAGAAAACTGGGCCACCTGGAGCACCCCTTTTGTGGGAACCAAAGTCGAGGGGCCGCTCCCTCTCTCCCAGCCCTACCAAGCTCCGCAAATGCTATAGTACTTTGTTGGACTTTGATGTGTAGGAACAGAGTAAGTTGGGCAGTGATTTTCAGGCGATCGCCCAGGAGCTGATCGAGGCTGGGCACTTTCTGGCGGCTAAGGGCTGGGCACCGGCCACCAGCGGCAACTACTCGGCCCGGCTGAGGGATGGCCAGGTTGCGATTACCGTATCCGGGCGCGACAAGGGCCAGCTTAGCCCAGCCGACATCATGGTGGTGGATAGCCAGGGTCAGCGGCTGACCCTGGGCCAAACCCCCTCAGCAGAAACCCTCTTGCACACCAGCCTGTACCCTGTCTATCCAGAGATTGGCGCGGTGCTGCACACCCACTCGGTGGATAGCGTTACCCTGTCGCGCTGGCTGCTAAACCAGGGAGAAGACACCCTGCAATTAACAAACTATGAACTGCTGAAGATCTTTGGGGGAATTACCACCCATGATGTAGTAGCAGACATTCCTGTGGTGGCTAACAGTCAGGATATGGTGGCTCTTAGCCAGTTGGCGCTGACTCGCCTGCAGGCACTCAAAATGCCAGTCGGCTACCTGATTGCAGGGCATGGCCTTTATGCCTGGGGAGCCACCGTCACCCAAGCCCTACACGCTACCGAAGCGCTGGAAGTCTTGGTCAGTTGCGCGCTACAAGAGCTACGCCTTACCCTCAACCACCAACCGTAGGGTGGGCGGTGCCACCACTAGCGAGAGGCTTCCACCTAACCACCCCAGATAGCCCACTTAAAACAGACTCACTTCTGCCCCGAAAGGGTTTAGCCACCGAAAAGGACATTTTTAGCCCCGAAAAGGACATTTTTAGCAGGACATTCCCCCCATGACCCTACTCCGCATTTACCGCGACCAGGATGGCACCACACCGATGGAAGAGTTTCAAGATGCCGAGGCGATCGCCGCCGCGCTCAACCCAGGCCGGCGTGCGGTTTGAGCAGTGGCAGACCCAGCCGTCCCTAGCTCCCGATGCCGACCAGGAAGCCATTCTGGCTACCTACAGCAAAGAAATTGACCGCTTGATGGAGGAAGGCGGCTACGTCACCGCCGATGTGATTCGGATGCATCCCGACCATCCCCAAAAGGTGGAACTGCGCCAAAAATTCTTGAACGAGCATACCCACAAAGAAGATGAGATCCGCTTTTTTGTGGAGGGTCAGGCGGTGTTTTACCTGCATCTTGGGGATCGAGTCTACGCCACCCTCTGCACCGCTGGGGATCTAATTGGCGTTCCCGCTAACACCCCCCACTGGTTCGACATGGGCGACCAACCCCAGTTTGCGGCCATTCGCCTGTTCTGCAACCCGGAGGGCTGGGTGGCTCACTTTACCGGCAGCCCCATCGCCGAAACTTTTCCTGAATACCATGCTTTTGTATAACGGTCAGCCCATCCAGGCCATTGTGCTGGATATCGAGGGCACCACCACCGACATTGCCTTCGTCAAAACCGTGCTGTTTCCCTACGCCGAGGAACGGCTAGAAGCGTTTATGACGGCCCTGGCCCCCACCCGCGAAGGCCATGCCATTCTTGCCATGGTACGCACGGAGGTGGGCAATCCAACCCTGCCCCTGGAGGAGTGCATTGCCCAATTACTGGCCTGGGCCAAGGCCGACCAAAAGGTCACCCCCCTGAAAGCCGTGCAGGGCATGATTTGGGACGAAGGCTACCGTAGCAAAGCCTACTACAGCCACATTTACGAAGACGCCGCCGCCTACCTTTGGGATTGGCATCGCCAGGGGATGCCCCTCTACGTCTATTCCTCTGGCTCCATTGCCGCCCAAAAGCTCCTGTTTACCCACACCCTGGTCGGTGATCTAACCCCTTGCTTCCAGGGGTACTTTGACACCACCACAGGGGCTAAGGTAAACACGGCTTCTTACACCAAAATTGCCGGTGCCGTGGGTCGGCCAGCCGCTGAGCTGCTGTTTTTGTCCGATCATCCCGGCGAACTGGCCGCCGCCTGCCAGGCCGGATGGCAGGTTTGCGCGGTGCAACGCCCCGGCACCCCTGACTTTCCGCCGGAGCTACCGGTTGTGAGCACTTTGGGGAACTACCCCTGAGTCGTCAGGCCGATCCGTAGTTAGTCCTGGTTGCCGATCAGCCAGCCAAAATCTCAGCCTGGGTATCACCGTCAGCTGGGGCAGTTTAGCAATCCCAGAATACAGGCGTTAGAGGACAGAACATAGGAGATAGGAGCCAGGCTTTCCACCGCGTCCGCCTCCTGACTCCTGACTGCTTTTCCGGCCAGGATTCCCTGCTTCAAGTCGATAACTATCTCGCTCCTCGGCCTGCCCCGAATTTCCAACCACGGTTCGGAAACGCTGATTTTTAACTCCGCTGCAAAACCTGATCTCTCCTTCTAAGGGCATATTTTTTTACAAATAGACAACAATAACGATATAAAAGAAAAAATTAAATTTTTCCTAATTTTTAGAACCGCCACTGTCAAATTTGTTATTGCTAAGGGGGTAGATGACACCCTGAATCAACAACTAGTTTGTAAAAAGTAAAGCTTGCTTAATGGCTGCATAGCTGCCATTAAGCAAGCTTAAGAACTGTTACCAAGGTTGATGATTCATTACGGCTTGGCGGGTGTTGGTAGTCGCCTTTACAGCAGTCGGGGATCGCTAAGTGTTAAGGTTTGGAAAGTGATTCATGCAGTAATGCCCGCAGCATCAATGGCACAAATTCTTGATCCCCTACCCTCCGATAGCTCCAGGCAGATTCTCTGCTGCTATATTAACGCCACGAGTAAGATTCAAATCGCTCGTATTACCAACGTGCCAGATTGGTACTTTGAGCGCGTTGTTTTTCCAGGACAACGTTTGATGTTTGAGACGGTGCCTAAGGCGTTGCTTGAAATCCATACCGGGATGATGGCTAGCGCTATTTTGTCAGACACAGTTCCCTGCGAGCGGTTGGCCATTGACCAGCCCGATGGGGATAGAGAAGGTGACCTATCGCCTGTCGGAAGCGCTGACATGAACGGTAGCCAGCCAGTTGTGGCCACGGCTTCACCCACGGCCTAGGTCGCTGCTTGCCCTGGGTTTCCTGCTAGCTGGTAGAGTTTTGGCCGAGGGCAGGCTTAGACCGTGTGGTTTAGGCGTAGTATCAGGGTAAGTAGCTGCTAGTTTAGGCGCAAACAGTGGACTTACCTTCTTTTCTGTGGCTCTGGCGCATCGCCGCCTGGTCAATGGGGTTGACCCTTGCTGGCTATGGGTTGTTGGCCGTTACAGGCGGTGTATTGAGGTACGCGCGCTTGCGATCAGGGAATTCGCTTTCCCCTAGCGTAAGGCTGCTGCATGTCAGCGCTGGTGCAGGAATCGTAGCGCTAGTGCTGGTGCTTCTGGCAATCGGCATTATTGGCACTTTGGGAGAGTATGGTCGCCTGGGGCACTCTATCCATCTCCCCTTAGGACTAATGGTTGTGGCCCTAGTCCTAACCTCAGCCTGGAGTGCCAGTCGCATTAGTTTGGAACGCCCCTGGGCTCGGAAGCTTCATCTGGTACTTAATGGAGCCATAGGGCTAGCGCTGGCCGGCGCAGGCTTATCAGGTTGGCAAGTGGTGCAAAAGTATCTACCCTAAAGGGATGCCATTGTTGGCCCTAACGTTGTTTGACTTAAGGTTGCCTACTTTCAAGATAAGGATACAGCACCCGAATGCCCCAAGCTTCTCACCACAACGCCGCAGCTGTTGTAGAACAAACCGCTGCGGAACAAAATCTACGGGTTTTCCACATTTCTCCCCTGATTCGCATCACGCTGTTGCTGCTTTACACAGCGCTGATGGGGCCGCTGCCGTTTTTAGCGGCGGCTACTCAGGCTGCTATTTCTCCCCTGTTGCTGCTATTGGGCATTGGTCTAGGCTGGGTGGGGCTGTATGGAGCCCTGAGTCAGCGGATTGAGATAGATAGCCAAGGCATTCGAGTGGCTTATCCCCAATGGATTCGCTGGCTATTTCGTGGCAGTTGGCAACTCCCTTGGCAAGATGTTCAAGCGCTCAAACCCCGATCTACCGGCCAGGGAGGAATCGTATATTACTTTGTCGGGGTTGACCAAAAGGCCTATCTACTACCGATGCGAGTAGCCGGGTTTGCCCAACTGGTCGGCCTGGTCGAACGTTATACCGGCATTGATACCCAGGATATAAAACCCCTGGCCCAACCCTGGATGTACGGCATTTTGCTGCTATTTACCCTGATGTTGCTAGTAGTGAATGCCTGGACAATTTCCACAGCAATTCAAGGTCTTTAAATCCTGACTCCTGACCCCCGACTTCTGACTCCTAAACTCCCGCCATCTTTCCCAGCCAGGACTTTCCACTTTAAGTTGATATCGCCCTAATCCTAGAGGTTAATCAAATTATTGGTTTCATAATCAGTACAATCAATAGCGGCCTCAGATAGAGCCGTTTTAGGATGCAGCGGGCACTTAAGCAAGTGATTATTGGTGAAGTAGCGACACTCAGCACAGGGAATCTGGTGCATAACCTGAGCTCGCTTCATGCCATCGCGGGTAACGGCCACCAGTTGCCATACCGTTAGGGCCACCAAGCTCCAGGCTACGACAAAACACAGAGGCACTAAAATCGGGCGAATCCACTCGGTCAGGGTAAGCAGTACCCACAATAAAATCTGCAAGAGCTGATCCATAACGGTTAGCCGACGGTTAGCAACAGAGGCTTGCGGCTCTAGGGTTGAGCAGGTACGGGGCATACCCCTAGAACCAGCCAAGGCTCTTGCTTTAACTTAACGCCAAACCTCTATGGCCAGCGTTCTAGTTAGGAAAACTTAGGAGAGGCTAGCTTTAGCCACACTAACGGCGACGGCGGCATCGCTCAGAGCAATACTTGACCTCGTCCCAACAGTCGGCCCACTTTTTGCGCCAGGTAAAGGGGCGCTGGCAGACTGGGCAAATCTTGGTGGGCAAATCGGCCTTGGCGCGTTGTTTAGCCACAATGTCTCTCCTCACGCCTACGTATCCTGGTGCCAGTTACGGGGTCTCTTGCCAGGCCGGGTGAGACAGCAGCGAGGCCATCATCCGCACGCCCCGCAGCTGGTTCGAGAGGGGCAAATGACCATCGGGAGCACTCAAATCCCAGATAAAGCCTGTGGGGTAGCGAGTCCAGATGTTGTCATCCTTCCAGGCCAGGCGGGGCCAGAGTTTATCCCAGTTTTGCCCCAGGCTAAGCCAGATGCGCCGCTGCACCGAGTAGCCAAACTTGCCTTCAGAATAGGCCAACCAAAGCTGATCAATGGTTTGTAAATCTACCGTAGGGAATTGGTCAACCTCGGTAAAGTAGACCCACTTGCGGCGCACCGCATTAGGGCCAGCCAATTCACAGAGTTTAACCAACGTGAGGCGATCCGCTTCTTGAAAGTCCTGCCGGATCAGGCTAGCTTGCAAAGGGGAGTAGTCAATCGCCAGATCCGAGGGCATGGGTAACCGCCCCTGGGGCCAGTGGCTAGTTAAAAAATCCCGAATGGGCTCCTGCTGAGTTGCATACAGCACCTGCACAATGCGGCCATCTAAAATGGTGGCTGGCTCGGCCTGGCGCTCTAGCAGCATCAGCTTCAGGGTTTCAAGCCCCTCATCCCCGGCGGCGGCCAGGGCATGCACTGCCGAGAGCTGCTTTTTAAGGGAGTCACCTCTAAGTTGATGACGTAAATCCTCCAAGGTGCCGTTGTCCGAAACCATAGATAGTGTTGCTGCGCGCTGCGAAACTGCCCTTTTTAATGATATGGCAATATCAGCGGATTCTAGGGTCAGGCGTCTGGCCATCTCGGTACATCCACCGTAAAGCCCACCCTGGACATTGTTCTCGCTAACCACCTGAGCTTAGTCGCCCTCTGGGACGCTCAGGCTGGGTTACGGTTTCTGCCTCGTCCTGCGGGAGCACTAGTACAGGAAGGCAGTAGAGCTATGGTTGTGCGTAGCAGGCAGAATGGAAAACCTAGATTGAATCAAGATTTCCATCCTAGCGAATGAGTGCGTTACTGCCGCCGCAGAGCACTAGCTTTTGCTGGATTATGCTGGTGACTGATTACCCAACAAATTCAAGCAGGGCAATGGGGTAAATTACGCTATTAATCGGTCAGCCGGTCGGGTAACACCACATGTACGTTTGGCTTGAAATGGTTAAAAAATGGTTCAAAATCAACAACCTGGATAAAAATAGCCGCTTTCTGTGTGTTGGCAGCCGCTGTCTTGAATTTTTGCCTGGAGAGTTCACAACCTAGAACTACCAACCAGGCTACTGGTTTGGGAGCGACTTTTTCATCCGCGCTATCGGTAACGCTCAAGGGCTTTATCTCGCCTGCCGCTATTGTTTTTTCTGCCAGTTTAGCGCTGCAAGCCTTTCTCAATAATAGACTGGCTGAAATGTACAATAGCTTTCACGGCATGGAAATGCTAGACGCTAGAAGGGCTGTCGATCAGTGGTATGTTCCTTTGTGTGATAGTAATCGGGCCGCTTTAGGCATTGGCAAAGAACCCAGCCAAACTGAAAAGCAATTGTTAAACCAGGTCATCAGAGAAGAGCTCAATCAAATTTGTCAGGGTTTCAGTCACGATGGGGAAGCCAACCGTGAAAGTAGCCAAGATAATTACTATCGCATCTTGAAGTTTGCGATGTTTCTAAACGAAATATGTATGGCCTATCGGGCCGGCATTGTTCCCCATAAAAAGTTTTTGCTTAGCCTGGGGCCAAATATCCTGGCCTACTATGAAATTCTGGAAACGTTTATTGACCATCGGCGAGAACAAAATAAATCCCTCGCTGAAGTCAGCCATAGGCTGATGGCATTAACCGAGGAAAAATCGTTACAGAATCTCCTCTACAAAGACTTTGAAGTAGTTGCGAAAGGTATTCGCGAGGGCGAAGATGGAAGAATGCTGGCCCAACTCCTGAATGGATACAGCGTGTCTAAGCTTGGCTAACCGTTTCTCAAAAATCTGAAGTCCTATGACCGTTTATGACCTTTTGCGCACTACTCAGCGGACGCGGGTAAGTGATGGCGCTGTAGCGTCTATGCTTACGGGCACTGAGTCGGCAGCTTTTGTGCTGGTGCTGGTGCTCCCTCAACTGGGTGACTTTGATAGCCTGGAGTACGCCTGGTGGCTCCAGCGAGAGACTCACCTTTTGAAAGCTAAGGGTGTTACTGTGCGGGCTGTGGGCATTGGCGATCTCGCCTCTGGCCAAGCCTTCGCTAAGTTCACTGGCTTCCCCGCCGAGCATCTCTTTGTCGATTCCAGCGCTGCCCTTCACCGCCAGATTGGCCTGTATGAGGGGCTAACCCTTAAAATCCCTTGGCTTTCACCTGGCCAAGCGGCCTGGGTCAACCTGATGCTGATGTGCGCGGGGATTGCCAGCCCCGGCACCCTGGCGGAGGTATGGCGGGGGTATCGGGGCGATCGCGGCGCTCCCCAACTGATCGGCGACGAAGAGGTCATCAACGCTCCACCTTTACCACCCCTCAAAGGTCGCTTCTTTGCCTGGGCCGGTGGCCGCGGGTTTCAGCGACCCTTTGAGCTAGCTACCCTGCGGTTGCGCAACATGGCCGAAGTTCTGGGGCATTGGCGTACCTACGTGCCCAACCCGGCGTACCTCACTCAGCGAGGCGGCACCTTTTTGTTTGAACCGGGTGGACGGTTGCTATACGAGCATCGAGATCGTGGCATTCTCGACTTTGCCGAAAACAAAAGTTGCCCGTTGACCTTTATAGAGAGTCTGGAAACCTCCACAGCGGTTGAGGCACTTTGACTGTATGGGCGCAATGGCTATGTACAGCGTTCTAGCCAGCTAAGGAGATGATTTATCGCCAAATTCTTAGCGAGCTATCAGGTTTCTCAGCAAGAGATACGTTAGCTTAAATAGGGCAAAAGCGTGAGGAGGTTGGTTATTTCTGAACGCAAGTTGCAACTGCTCCTAGCCTTTTCTACACTAGTAAGCCATGAAGCGACGTCAATTATTTGAAGCGGGTGCCACGGTGATCGGCGGTGCATGGTTATTATCCACTCTGAACAATTCTTCTGAAACAAGCAATTTAACCCCTATGGCTACCTCAAACGAGCAATTTACCGTTAACAAAACCGAAGACGAATGGCGGGCCCTGCTAACGCCTGAGCAGTTTCGGGTGTTGCGTCAGCATGGCACCGAGCGCGCCGGCACCAGCCCCTTAGACAAAACCTATGAACCTGGGGTCTACAAATGCTCTGGCTGTGGCACCCCATTATTTACCTCCGATACTAAGTTCAACAGTGGGACTGGCTGGCCCAGCTTCCATGCACCCATCGAAGGCGCGATTGCCACCTCGGCGGATCGATCCTTCTTTATGACCCGTGTAGAAGTGCATTGCGCCACCTGCGGCGGACACCTGGGCCACGTCTTTCCCGATGGGCCTGCTCCCACTGGCCAACGCTACTGTATGAACGGCGTTGCTTTAGAGTTTGTGCCCTTAGCCAGTTAGCTTTATCTGTGTCGGTCAATCCTTCCCTAAGGTTAGAAGGCTCTCTGTGGCGGCGGCTTCACTACTGTGCTGATGCTAGTGAGCTGGTGTCAGCACAGACTCATGGCCGTCAGACCTCATCCCTCTAGCTGGTTCGAGGGCGGCTGAGTAGGCATGGCGGCTGTAATCGTTTTTTTGGCACTTATCAGATTGCTGGGGAAACTCTAGCTCTGGCCCTGGTTGGCACCACAATGATGGCGTTCTCCCTAACCGCAATGGCTCAGGAGCACGCTGCTCTGGATGCGTTGGTCCAGGTTGGGCAGTACCGCCTGGTTGACGCTGAGCTGCAACTGTTAGAAGCCAGCGGCCATGTCATCCTTGCTTTCTGCGAACTAGTATCGCCAACATTGACAGCAAATCTGTGGAAACTGCTTGCTTACAACCATGGCCGAGGCGGCGTCACCTCAGTCCTATCGGGCACTCGCATCACCGCCAGCTTTGAAGATGCGGGCTTTCTGGCTGGGCTAGCCGGTTGCAATCATTACAGAACCAATTACCATCAGGCGGATGAGGCACTATCCATTGGCCCCGTAGTCACTTCTCAGTCACGATTTTCTTGACATAAATTGTCAACAAGGATTATTGTCCTAAGAGTCGCGGATCTACGCAAGGTCTGGCCAAGGGCTCTTTTGGCCAGAGCGAATATTTACTGAGCAAACTTGCTGCTATTAGCCTGGCCATGTCTTCTTCACCTCTTCTGTTTCGCACGTTGCCCCCTAGTTGGTCGCAGTATCGGCTGATTTGGGCCGCCAGTCTGCTTCTAGCAGGATTAGCCATTGTCATTGGGCTTTCCCTTACCCTGGGCTCGGTAGCCATGACCTGGCCAGAGCTAGGGGCAGCGCTGCTGCGGCAGGGAGACACTACTCATCAGGTGATCATCTGGGATTTGCGGCTGCCTCGACTGGTTGCCGCTCTGCTGGTAGGAGCCTCCTTGGGGCTATCAGGGGCACTCTTGCAAGGCATGTTGCGGAATGGGCTGGCTAGTCCGTTTTTGCTAGGCATCTCGGCTGGGGCTGGGTTAATGGTAGTGCTCGTGGTGACGTTGGGACTGTGGCAGGTGTGGGTACCGTTGGCGGCCTGGCTTGGGGCGGTGGGCACCACTGGATTGGTTTACCTACTAGCCCGTAGCCGGGGTGGTTTATCCATCGAAGCGCTAATTTTTAGGCGGCGTAGCGTTTAGTTCGTTGTTTGGAGCCGTTCAGTCTTTGCTGTTGTTGATGGCCCAAGATGGCCGTATTCAAGCGGCCCTGAACTGGTTAATTGGCAGTTTCAACGGGCGGGGTTGGACAGAAATTCGGCTAGTTGGCCCTGGGCTAATGATGGCGCTGGTGGCCGGGTGTCTTCTGGCTCGTCAGGTTAACCTGCTCAACCTAGGAGATGACCTGGCGGTGGGGGTTAGGTACGTCGCTGCTGAGATCACGTCTACTCATAGGTGCAGTGGCCACCTTTCTCGCCGCCGGTGCGGCCAGCATTGCCGGGTTGGTTGGCTTTGTAGGGCTGATTGTGCCCCACGGAGTGCGCCTGCTGGTGGGAACCGACTACCGGCTGGTACTCCCCCTTTCGGCATTGGGAGGGGCGCTGGGGTTGTCGGCAGCAGATCTAGTGGCTCGCGCTGGGCCAGTGGAGTTACCAGTAGGGATTGTCACCGCTTTTTTGGGCGCGCCGGTCTTTATCTGGCTACTCTACCGTCGTAACGCTGTCGGGGGAGGCCACTAATATGCCCCTAGCGGCCCACAACCTCTCAGGCGGTTACAGCCAGCGACCCATTGTGCAGGCCATTAACCTGGCTGTAGAAGCCGGGGAGTGGCTTAGTTTAGTGGGCGCTAACGGCTCTGGCAAATCCACAGTGCTGCGGTTGCTCAGCCGCATCCTCAAGCCCCAGGGCGGGGTCGTCCGGCTGGCTGGACGAGATATTCACAGCCTCTCGCCAACCGCGATCGCTCAAAACCTTGCTCTCCTCCCGCAGCAGCAAACCTTGCCTACCGGGCTGACGGTGCAACAGTTGGTCAGCCTGGGTCGTTCGCCTCACCAGCCCTGGTGGCAGTGGGATCTAGATGCCGAAGGTCACCAGCGAGTGGCCCAGGCCCTAGCGTGGACAGAGATTGACCCCTATCGAGATCGCCCCGTCAGTGAACTGTCAGGTGGTGAGCGGCAGCGGGCCTTTTTGGCTCTGGCCCTAGCCCAAAATCCCCAAGTATTGCTGCTCGATGAGCCCACGAGTTTTCTGGATATTCATTACCAGCTACAGCTTTTAGACCTGCTGAAGCGACTCAACCGTGAGCAGGGGCTATCTATTGTCACAGTGCTGCACGATATCAATCTGGCGGCCCGATATTGCGATCTCATTGCGATGCTGCGCCAGGGTCATCTCTGGGTCATTGGCACCCCCCGTGACGTGCTAACCCCTAATAACCTGCGGGAGGTATTTCAGGTGGAGGTGGCGATTGCGTCTACCCCCGTGGGGCCGCAGGTTTTCCCCCTGGCGGCCAGTGCTCCTACCAGCCAGCATGGGCTAGCCACTGACCTCAATCTTCAGCTAACCACCCACGACCCTTAATCGCTACCCTCTGGCCCAGGCGACCAGGTTAGGTGGCCTAAGTTTTTGTTGATTTTTATGGAGGCACATCGTGATGTTTAGGTTATTTTTATTGAGAATTTTTCTTGTTTTTAGCGTCTCAGTATTAGGATTTTTACTGCCATTTTTGGCCCAGGCCGAGCCAGAAACACCTACATCTAAGTTATTAAACTCTGAAAATAAGGAGGAAGCTGACGCTAATTCAGGTGGCCAGGCCGTCCGGTCAGGGGGGAAGCCGTCTGGCACTAATCATTCTAATTCCTATCAACTACCTCCGGCAGCCATAGCGCCCCAAGGGCGAGCAGGGCTGGAGTCTGTCCGCACCACCCGCGATGCTCTGCTGCCCTTGCGGCCTGGCCGCGCCGCAGCCATAACCCAGGCAGGCGAGGCCGTAGCTCAGGCAGCTCCATCTCCCCCAACGGAACATGATGGTTTAGACGTAGAAGTGACCGACGATGGCCGCCTGCGTATTACCGTAACCGGCACCCGCACCCCGCGCGACGTAGACGACCTACCGGCCACCGTCACCGTCTTTGACCTGGAGGACTTCAACTTCAATCAAATTCAAAATCTACAGGACTTGCTACGCTACGAACCCGGCGTTTCTGTGCGGGATGATCCCCGATTTGGCTGCAGGATGTCAATATTCGCGGCATTGAGGGCAATCGCGTGCTGTTTCAATTGGATGGCATACGCCTGCCAGAGCGGTTTGAGTTTGGCCCTTTTAACCTAGGCCGAGGGGAGTATGTAGACTTCAACACGCTACGAGCCGTAGAAGTCCTGCGCGGCCCTGCCTCAACCCTCTATGGCAGTGATGCCCTGGGCGGGGTGTTGACCTTTCGCTCCATTGAGCCCAGCGACTTGCTAAGGCCTACTGACGTTTACGGGGGTGATGCTTTTACCACGTTCTTAAGCGACACCGGTGGGTTTGGCAGTGCCGTGCGCACGGCGGCCCGGTTTGGCCCGGTGGAGGGCGTGTTTGTATACAGTCGTCGGGATGGGCGTGAAGCCAATGTGCGGGCCGATCCAGCCTTAATTAATCCGCAAGACAGTAACGGCAACACGTTTTTTGGTCATTTGGTCTACACCTTGAACGATACTAGCCGCCTCAGCCTGATTGCCGAAGACGTTAATCGAGATACGCGCACGACTACCTCTGCCGCTAACCTTGACCCGATTACCCAGAGTTTTGTGGAAGATATTTTAATTGACCGCACTCGCTTTAGCCTGGTCTACGAATTTGATGATGAGGCCAGTCCATCATTTCTGCAGTTTGCCCGCGCCCAGGTTTTCTATCAAGATTCTACCGAAACAGAGCGTAATTTTGAGAATCGGATATCCGCCGGAGTGCCAGTATTTCGAGATACTACTAACCGCTTTGTTGCTGATAGCTACGGTGGAGATGTGCAGCTTCGGAGTGATTTTTTTACAGGCGATGTATTTCACCAATTGACCTACGGAATCGATGTGTCGAACACCTTTAATTCGAGGCCGCGCGATCGCGTCCAAACTAATCTGGTCACTGGCGTAGCTACACGCAACATTCCCCCCGATATATTTCCAGTTAAGGATTTTCCGGATGGCAGCACCCTACGCCTGGGCGCTTACGTGCAAGACGAAATCGAAATTGGCCCGGTTGATATTATTGCTGGTCTGCGGTTCGACTACTACAGTCTCAGCACCTTCCCCGATGACGATTTCAGCCGTAACGGTTCTCAGTCGGCCAACTTCAACGCCTCTGCCCTATCTCCCCGCCTTGCTGCCCTTTATCGCATTACCCCGGAACTTGCCCTGTATGGTCAATACGCCAGGGGATTCCGCGCCCCCCTCTACAGCGAAATCAACAGCGGCTTTACTAATACCGCTGGGCGGTTCTTTTAAGTATGAAACTGTCTCCAACCCCGACCTCCAGCCCGAAACCAGCAACAGTTTTGAAGCAGGTGTGCGGGCAAACTATCCTCAATTTGACCTGCGGCTGACCGGCTTCTACAACACCTACAACAACTTTATTGAAACCTTCCAACCTGCTGGCACGCGCTGTCTGATAAACGTCACTCCCTGCCCCCAGGGTGGCCCCACCGGTACTCAGGTGGTCAACATTTTTCAAACCCAAAATATTTCTAATGCTCGCATCTTTGGCGTAGAAGCTAGTGGTGAGTATCGCTTTGATCCCAGCGGCGAGGGCTTCAGCCTGCTGGCCAGTCTGGCCTGGGCGCAAGGGGATGATCTAACCCGTAACATTCCCCTGGCCACCATTAACCCCATTACTGCTGTGGCTGGTCTGCGCTACCGGGCACCGGGTGACCAGTGGCGAGCTGAACTACTCAGCACCCTTGTGGGCAATCCAAGAGTTGCGGAAGAAGCCACTACCTTTGTACCAGGGGCCTATGTAGTATTTGATTTGATTGGTAGCTATCAAATTACTCCTGGTTTGGGGCTTAATCTAGGCATCTACAATCTGCTGAATAGCCGCTATTTTAACTACTCCGACGTGCGTAACCAACCCGCTAATGATCCCACCATTAACCGTCTCTCGCAGCCTGGCACTAACGTACGGGTTGGGGTGAGCTACAACTTTTGAATCAGATTCCCAGGCAACAGATAAAAGGCCATACTGGCAACTCAGCCTAATGGATCGATAGTGTTCACAATCAACGGCTAAGCCCATTACTTTTACCGCCATGAAACGCTTTCTTACGCTCCCTATCTTAATTGGGCTGGTTTCCTGTACGGCTCAACCGCCCTCCTCTAGTGATGCATCCAACCAGCCTGATGAGCCCCCAGCCTCGGTCGAACGCATTGTGGCGCTGACATCCCTCAGTGCAGACTTGGTGCATACCCTAGATGACCAAGCGCTGGTCGGCATTCCCGGCAACGTTTTGCTGCGAGAGGAGGCTCGATTTAACACCCTGCCTACCGTTAGCGAAGAGCGAACCGAACCCGACCTAGAAAAAATAGTCGCCCTGGAACCCGATTTGGTGATTGGTGCAGCAGGGTTCCACGATCGCACCCTGCAACGCCTAGAGGAATTGGGAACGCCTACCCTGACAACGGAAATCCATAGCTGGGATGATTTGCGAGCGTTGACCGAGCAGTTGGCGGCTACCGTTGGTGCCGATCCTCAACCCCTACTAGAGCGTTACAAGGCCTGCCTAGCCAAAGCACCTAAGGATAGCCCTTCTACTCTGGTGTTAGTAAGCCGTCAGCCGCTGCTAGCCCCTAACAAATCAAGCTGGGCCGGGGACTTTTTGACTCAATTTAACATCAAAAATGTAGCCGCCGACCTTCAGGGCGAGAGCCCCTTCGATGGCTACATCACCCTACCTGAAGAAAAGGTACTCACAGCTAATCCCGACGTTTTGCTAGTCGTTGATGCCGGGGAAAACTTGCTAGGACACCTGAAGGAAGAGCCCTTTTGGAGCAAGCTCAAGGCTACTCAGCAAAATCAGGTACACAGCTTCAACTACTTTGGATTGGTCAATCCCGGCAGCGTGACCAGCATTGAGCAAACCTGTACTCAACTGGGAGAGCTATTTAACTAACTTGAGTTCGGGATACCCCCATCCCGTCCCTGGGGGAAAACCGGCCCCATAGATAGCAGTTGTTCTTATTCTGACCCGGCCGGGAGCAAATCAAAGCCGTAGTCCATATAGGTGGCATCGGGCATAAGGGTGCCAAGGAGATTTGCCCCAGTCAAATCGACATCTGTAAGGTCAGCCCCACGTAGATCGGCCCCTTGCAAATTGGCATAGCTAAGGTTAGCACCTCGCAGGATAGCCCGCTTCAGAATAGCGCCCCGGAGGTCACTGCCATTTAAGGCGGTTTCAATCAACTTGGCTTCACTCAGATTGGTGCCGGTAAGCTTAGACCCAGACAGCATAGCCCGATTCAGCTGCGCACCAGAAAGGTCGGCTCGCAAAAAGTCAGTGCCGATCAGATTCGCTCGGCTAAGCCGACACTGCCGCAAACCGGTACGGATGAAAACAGCTCCCGGCAAAAAGGCTCCCGACAGGTTGGAACCCTGTAAATCGCACTCTACCAGTTCAATAAAGGGCAACTTAACCCCTTTTAGAGACAGATGGCGCAAATTCAGTCGCTCGAATTGAAATTGACCATGCTCGTAGCGGTCAAGCAATTCAGTTACCGAAAGACGGACAGCGGGGGGCATGGTTCTAAATCCAGATTAAGGATAGATAAACACGCAATAGCTAAAGAATTAACTCTAGCCCTTGCGAGAAGGCGATCCCTAGCAGGTGTCCTAGGCTGACCAGACATCGCTCACAGTCTTTTAGTCAATCACTAGCTTGGCTAGCAGGGAGGAACTAACTTGCCAGTTTACAAAGCGTCTGTAATGTTGTGCGCTCTGCTATGGAGAGTTCATGAAGCTATCTCAAGGCCATTGAAGCTCAGCCTCGGTCCACCCCTTAACCATTAATTTTGTACATGACTATACCCTTCTTTCACAATAAAAGGTTCGACCCTGGCTGAAGGTTAACCTATTCTTAAGAGCTTGATCAAAAGGCTGTGACTTTTATGGAAAATTCACAGTAATGCTACCTATAGTGCTTCACAACTCTATCGATAAATCAGTTCTGCTCTAGAGTTTCGATATCCCCTTCAAGCTGGCGGAGTTCATCAAGCGATCTCTCCATATCCTGGATCAACTCTCCCACAACCTGGTCTTGCTCAGCCTGACGTTGCTGAATCAATTCAGTCATAATGCTCAGACAAGCATCCATACCCGCCGCAAACTCGTAGCGGGTGACGGCATTATCCCCCCGAAACGTGCCATCGGAATAGCCACCCACACAGCCATACACCCCAGCCAAATTGAGCAACACCTGGTAAGCCCAGTGATCAGTCGGCACATCGGTAAAGGGTAGTACAAGGATCTCCTCACCCTCCTGCGCCGTGGCATCGGCAGCCCCTTCGAGAAGAGGAGGCTCAACTAGGCGACCAGGGACAGCGGGCTCAGCCTCAGCCGCCGCTGTCCCCATGAGTCCAACACCAATTCCCAGGACCAAGACCGAGCCAAGCTTTATCCCTAAGTTCACGTTCATAGCTAATCACCAGCGCCACAACCGTTGCTACTTATTGTGCCAAAAACTTAGCCAGTAGAGCGGAGGACAGAAGATAGAGAACGGAAGGCAAAGGGCAGAAAACAGAGGACGAAAAGTAGAGGGCCAAGAACCCAATACAGCCAACAGCCCAACGTTGTCTCTAGTCCACACGTCCGCCTTCGTTCTTCCCTCTTCCGCCTTCGGCGCTATCGATAGCTCAACTCTTGACTAGCCTTACCGCTCACAATCGCCTCATCAACCGCAAAGTCCTCGGCAATCAGCCGAGCCGTCATTTTTGCCGACATCATCACGCTGGGTGTGCCTGCTCCAGGTTGAGTTCCAGCACCCACTAGGTAGAGGTTAGCAATGTCTTCGCTGCGGTTGTGGGGCCGGAAAAAGGCCGACTGCACTAACAGCGGCTCTGGCCCAAAGGCGTTGCCCAAATACGAGTTGAGGTCGTGCTCAAAGTAGTCAGGAGTGATGTAACTATGACACACCAGCCGTTCTTTAAGACCGGGTAAGTAGCCACGCTCATCTAGAAAGGTAAAGACCGTATTCGAGAGGCGATCGCCCATCTCAGACCAGTCAATGCCCGACCTATTATTAGGCACAGGCAACAGGGTATAAGCGGCATGGTGACCAGGGGGGGCCAGAGAAGAATCCGTTAGCGTCGGCAAATGCAGGTATTGAGAAAAGTCCTTAGCAAGAATTTTGCGCCCAAAAATATCCTTCAGCAGTTCCTCGTAACGGGGGCCAAGAATAATAGTGTGGTGCTGCAGTTTTTCATCCTCCTGACCATCAGCCCTAAAGCCAAAGTAAATTACGAATAAGGACATAGATTGCTGAGTCAGCTTCACCCGCAGGTTGCCATTCCACAAGCGGTATTTGGGGTCAATGAGGTGGCGGTAGGTGTTGGCCCAATCGCCATTAGAAACGACGATATCAGCGGCCAGTTCGGTGCCATCAGCCAGGGTAATACCAGTAGCAATCTTCTTGTTCCCTTGCTTAGCAATGTTGATTTGATTGACTTCCGCATTGCACTGAAGTCGCCCGCCCAACTCCTCGAATTTCTTCACAAAACCCTGCACCAACGCCCCTGTGCCGCCCATGGCAAAGTGGTATGCCCCAGGTTTTTTCCACAAAGTGAATCATGGCTAGATAGCCGGTACCGAAAGCGGATTTTCCCCCT
>JAAUUR010000472.1 GCA_012031045.1 Leptolyngbyaceae cyanobacterium SM2_5_2 | reverse complement strand
GGTGGGGACTAGTCAGCTAATGCGCCGGACGCAGAGCCGCCCCGTGGCCATCCGGAGACGCCAATCAGCCGTTTGTTGAGGGTGTGGGCGTAGTTAATTTGGGCCAGACATTCGGGGTTCTCTAGGGTCTGAACGGAGAGAATGACCAGACAGTTTTGGGCGCTTTCGATGGCTTCCTGAACGGCAGCCCGGTCATCCCCGGCCACAGAATGGCTGATTTGGTCAAACCACGTACTTTTGCTCTGGAGTTGGAGGGTGTTGTGGAGGCGGCGGGCAAAGTCTAAATCCTCCGAATCTGCAATCAGAAACACATCCAGGGTTTGGGTGCTGGGCTGGGTCAGGCTTTCGGTAACGAAGGTTTCCTGGAGTTCAACGGGGGGATAGAGCGATCGCTGCTGAGCCGCCTTCATCCACCCTTCGTAGTAGCGCCGCTCGGCCCCGTGCAGCAGCACACTGGGGTTGTGGCGCTGCCGCTCCCATTTCAACGCCTGCACCAGCAGCCGCTTGTGGTCACGAAAGTAGGCGGCATCCTGACGCAGGATGGCAATCAACTGGCGGCTACCGGCCTGGAGATTGGCGGCTGTTTCGGTATCGTGCAGGTCAATTAACCGCACATTATCCAGGACGGCGGGGGTTGTCTCTGGGTCAATGGGTTTAACCAGCACTGGCACAATGCGCTTATGCAGGCTGAGGGCGTAGTTAAGCTCCTCCAGGCAGTAGCTCGACTGCACCGACGCGGGAGATAACAAAAAGACAAAATTATCGGCCCCTTCAATGCCGCGGCCCACGGCTTCGCGGATGCGATCGCCGGTCACCAGGTCATGCCGCCGATCCCACACGGTGAACCCGACCCGCCTCAGCAATTGACTCACTCCCCGGCTGAGGCTGGGGGTCTGAGCTGGCATGACCCGATCCAACTGGCGACGCATGGCCTCCTTCAGGTCACTGTCTTCGTCGGCATAGCAGAGGTAAACCTGGGCCAGTTGGTCGTCGGCGTACTTGGTGCTTTCGGTAATGAACTCGCAGTGCAGGTCAGTGGGTTGGGCAAAGGGCAGGTCTTCATCAATGGCTTGCTTCAGCCAGGTTTCAGCGGCCTGGCGGCGGGCTCCGCTGAGCAGGTAGCGGGGTTGGCGCTGGTTTTGCTGCCAGGTCAGCGCCCCCACCAGATAGTCCGTATGCTGGTGGACAAAGGCTTTGCGCTCTTCCAGGGTATTCACCAACTGGGCCAGGGCCACGGCTGGATCGTCTATCCCTTCGCGAAAGTTGATCCAGTTGAGTTTGGCCAGGGTTGGCGGCCAGTTGCTCGTAGCCGAGTGCAGCCCCTTGGCCTGGTAGGTAACCCAGTCAGCCTCGCTGCCCTGGGGGTGGCGCTGCTGCCAGGTCTGGCGGGAGATCTCCTCCACATGCATCAGGGGAATGATGCTTTTGTTAAAGCGCAGCGCCTGATTGAGTTCGTCGGCACAGTGGGGAGAATTGACCGAGTGGGGGCTGAGCACAAAAATCAGGTTGTGGATGCGCTCGATGCTGCGGTCGATATGCGCTGGTAATCCACCGCGAAGGGAATATCGGTTTGATCCAACCAGACCTGATAGCCCAGGGCGGTAAGCTGCCCTTGCAGCCAGATTACAAAGGCTTTGCTGTCGGGTCGCCCGTAGGAAATAAAGGCATCTTGCGGCGGCAGCATGGTTGATGTCAGTGACGATAGGAACGATTGAGCGATTTATAACGATTAAACGCCTAAACGATTAAAACTGGTAGCGAATATCAAAATATACTCGCAGACCAGCGGGGCGATCGCTGGGCAGTTCATCCAGCTTAATCAAGGGATAGCCCAAATCTACCCGCGCGGTCAGGCCGTTCAGGGGGCGCAGCTCCAGGCCCACGCCGGTGCCCGCCAGCCAGTTCTGGCGAGTGACCTGCAACGCCGGATTGTTGGCCCACACATAGCCCACATCCAAAAAAGGAATCAGTTTAACCGTGGCCTGGCCGCTGTCGTCGCGCTGGAGGGTAATCTGGTCTTCCACGGCAAAGCGTAGGCCGTTATCGCCAAACCGCTGGTTCTGAAAGTAGCCCCGCACCGACTGCGCCCCACCTAAAAAGAACTGCTCTGAGCCCAGCAGACTATCCGGTGTCAACTGCACATTGGCCTGGATCAGCAGCCGATGGTTTGGCCCCAGTACCTGCAAGCGCTGCACCTGGCCCAGCCAGCTAAAGAACTGGCCATCGGGCACGGGCGATGGAGCCATCGTCGCATCAAATAGGCCGGTACCGAGGCGAAATTGAGACTGTAGCCCCCATGCCCCGCCTGCATCGTACCGCAGGTAATCCTGGCTGAAGTTGAAGACGCTGGTTACCGTGGGCGGGGTAATAAATCCTAATAGCAGGGTAGACCCCTGGCGGTAGCGGAACCCCGCCGATAGGGCCAGTTCTTCTCGCAGGGTGCGAATCAGCGGCTGGCGATACTGGAGTTCGTAGCTGTCGGTAGTGCCGCTCAGGCCCAGGGCAAAGGTGGGCTCGGTGCGGTTCGGTAATGCGATAGTTGCTGGGGTTAGCGCGGAACAGCAGGGTGCCGTTCATGGGGTTAAGCGGTACCTGGTAGGTGAGGTCGTAGGCGTAGGCGCCGCCAGTGGTGGTGCGGTACACCGAGGCCAGCAGGCGATCGCCACCCCGGCTAGGTTGTTGTAGTGCAGGGTAAGGCCGGTACGAAACTCTCCTATGCTGCGGGGAGAGAGGGTATCTAACCCTAAACTTCCGCCTATCTGGGGTGCTTCGGTGACGCGCACAATCAGGATGCTACCCCCCTCGGCCTGGCCCGGGCGCACGCTGGCCTCTACATTCTCAAACAGCGGGTCGGTTTTGAGCAGTTGCAGGTATTCTTCTAACCGGCTTTGGTTAACGGGTTGAAGATCCGCCAGAGCAATGCGCTGCTGCACGTAGGTGGTCAGGCGCTCGGTGCCCTGCACCCGAATTTCTTCCACAAACCCTTCAATCACTCGAATTTGGGCCACCCCGGCCACAATATCCTGGGGGCTGACCTCGGCATTAGAGGTGAGGTAGCCCGCATTCAGGTAAAGCTGGGTAACGGCATTGGCGGCCTCTTGCAGTTCCGCCAGGGTAAGCATTCGCCCCTCAAAGGGCTGCACCGCCGCCGCCAGTTCTGCTTCGCTAAACACCGTGCTTTTGATGACCTGAATGGTTCGCACCTCAAACCGGGGTGGCACTGGACTGCTCGGCGCTGGCGGATCGGCAGGCTCGGTCTCTGGCGGCGGCAGAATTTCAACCGGCGCGGTAGGAAGATCCTCCAGGGGGGCGGTTGTCTTGCGGGGGAACAGGTTTATCGAGTGGCGTTTGGGCCAAACAGCGCTCGTTCAAGCACCTGGCATCAGCCGCAACGGGGGGTAGGGGTAAGCCTTGAATTAATCCGGTGAGCGCGATCGCGCCCAGGCATCGAGTCCACATTGCAGGCTGGCAGGTCAAAGGTAGCGGTTTAATTATGTCACCGACTCGGTAGAACGCTGCAATTTAAGCGGGGA
>JAAUUR010000028.1 GCA_012031045.1 Leptolyngbyaceae cyanobacterium SM2_5_2 | reverse complement strand
AGCTCTGGGTAACGTCGATCAACCTCAGCCGTAACCTGGCCCGTAATATTTGGGTAACGGTTCAAGACCAGCAGCCTGCTGACCACGCGGCTAAAATGGCCGCCATCCGCCTGCTACCGGCCTTCGCCGTGGCGATGAAGCTGCACCTGCGCAGCGAACCGCCCGATCAAGACTTGGCCAACCTGGTATCTGCCGAGCAATTCACAAAACTCCAGGGCATGAATAACCCACCCCTAGAGGTGGCGTTTTGGCTAGCCGACTATCTGCAAACCCAGGCCGCTCAAGGCAAGCTTAACCCCTACCAGCTTGCCGCTTGGCTCAAAGCCCTGGATGGCCTGGTCGATGCCCTGGGCGGCTGCGAGCGCATTCTTAAAACTCCCATCCCCATGGCCTACTGCATTCACTTAAAGCAGCTTTTAATGCTTTACTGCCTGGCTTTGCCTTTTCAAATGGTGGCCTCGGTGGGCTGGGGCACACCCTTTATCGTCGGCTTAATTAGCTTTGCTGTGTTTGGTATCGAAGAAATTGGCATTGAAATCGAAAATCCCTTTGGTCACGACCCCAACGACCTACCCCTCGATACCATCTGCCGCACCATGCAGCAAAATATTAACGACCTAATCTCGCTAACACCGGCTAGTCGTGCATGGCATCAGCCCCTGATGAATTTGCCCCTTGGCCTTGAGGCCGACCACTAGTAGTCTAGGTGACAACTACCGGGCCACGGCTCTGATGTACGGTTATGGGGACATCCGCTATTCTGCGGCTTAGGGCAGAGTGCCCTCTATTCAGGGGCTGCGGATTAGCCGCTCTGGGGTGTCTTCGCCGCGATGAAACTGGGTTAAATCTGTCATGGCTGTTAATTCTGACCCCAATTTGCCCGAATCCTCCCCTTCTCCTCGCCAGGGTAGGCTCCGACGCTGGGTAAAGACCCTGGCCATGGCCGCAGGGCTGGTTATCCTGGGTGGTGTTGGAGCTGGCTGGTGGGGCTATAGCTATGCCCGACGAGAGCTACCCCAGTTTTTGCAGGATAACCTCAGTGAAGCGCTGGGACGTCCCCTTAAGGTGGGAGAATTTCAGCGCTTTGGCCCGATGGGAGTGCGCTTAGGGCCATCCATCGTCCCCCCCACCGAGGCGGATTTTTCCTGGGTTAAGGCGCAGGCGTTGGAGGTCAACTTTAACCCCATTGAGCTCATTTTTACCCGCACCCTACGCCCCACTTTAATCTTTGTTGAGCCTGAGATGGCTCTTAAGCAGGGGTTTGATGGTCGATGGCGAGTACAGCCGCCCCGCTCTATTGGGGAGCGCCGGGGCATCAAAACCGAACTCCGCAGCGTTGAAATTCGCAATGCTCACCTGGTAATTGGGCCAATTTCGCGCTCCTCCATTGTTGAACTGCCAGAAGGGGTAACCAGCGCCACCCTGATTCTGGTGGAGGGCGTTGATATGAAGGCACGCTTCAGTGGCGACAATAACCAAACGATTTCTCTCAACTTAAATGGCAAGGTTGGTGATGGCGGCTTTTTAGTGCGCGGGGAAGGCCAGATCGATACCCGCCAGCTCAATCTGGCCGTACAGGCCCATCAAATCCGCATTGAAACCATCAACCCGCTGCTGGGTGGCAACCTATTTATCCGCGACGGGATACTGGCTACTAACCTGGAGATCAAGTATCGCCCAGAGGCGGTGGAACCGTTTACCGTTACGGGTACTACCCGGCTCCGCAACGGCGATGTCGTGCTTACCGACCTGCCTTCTCCCTTGCAGAACATTAGCGGCACCTTGGTAGCCAACGGCGTGGGGGGACGCATCGAGAATAGCTCCCTCAACTTTGGCCCAATTCTAGTCAAGGCTGAGGGCACGGTAGACCTGAGGCAGGGTCACAACCTTTTCGTGACCCTGCCTGACGTTAGCGTAGACCAGGTGGAGACGGCCCTGGCTCAGACCTTTCCTTTAGACCCCAGGGGTCGCTTTCAGGTTAACACCCACATTACCGGCGAGCTGATGGAGCCCCAGGTGTCTGGTTGGCTTAAAAACCTCAATACAGTGCAGGTAGACCGCCTTAGTCTGGGGTCGCTAACGGCCCAATTCGCGGCCAACCTCAACGACTTTACGCTAAACCAGGTCACCATTCGCCCGGCTACGGGTGGCACTATTATGGCCCAGGGTAAAGCCAACCTTAGCCGCAAGAATTGGCGTCGTACTGAACTCACGGCCACCGCTCAAACTAATCTGCCCCTGGATCCCTTGGCGGAACTTTATGGACTAACCTTGCCTGGTAGCTTCCGGTTGGAGTCATTGCTGGCAGAGGCTCAAGTTACCGGCAGGCTAGATAATCTCCAGGGTTTGGCCAATTGGCAGTTGCCCCAGGCTACCTTTCCTGGGCAGGGGCGCGTGACCTATGGCGATCGCCGCTTCCAGGCGACTAACGCCCGCTTTCAGGTCGGGGAGGGCACTCTTCAGGCCAGGGGAGACGCCAGGCTCGATACCCTTGACTGGCAAGCCACGGTCACGGGCTCTCGCTTGGGTCTAAGCTCGCTCCTCCCCCAGTTACGCGGCACCCTCGATACCGATCTAACCGCAGTCAGGTTCGCTGCGAGACCTGAATCCCCAGAGCATTCAGGCCGATGGCCAACTGCGGTTGTCTAACGCCATTCCCCTCAATTGGTCAGAGGCCGCTCAACTCATGCCGGGGCCACTCAACGCCCGCTTTGCCTGGACGGGCCAACGGTTGGAAATTCCTGAAGCAACAGCTGCTCAGCTCTACGTCAGCGGTGGGGCCGCTGTCACTTTTCCCCCTCAGGGTGGCCTGCCCGAAATTTCGGGGATGGATTTTATCGCCCGCCTCGCCAACCTGGATTTGAGCGCCGCCTACGCCCTTGTGGATGGCCCTACCTGGCTACGCCCTAGCGGTTTAATGAGTTTTGACGGCACGCTGCAAGGCCGTCTACGCGATCCGAAAATTGATGGAACGGCTGGGCTGCGAGAGTTTGCGATTAACCAGCGGCGGTTCATCGGCGATGTAGCCGGGCCAGTTCGAGCTTCTCGATCTGAAGGAGCCGAATTAAATTTGCGGGGAGAGCAGGCCGAGCTCTCGGCCACCATTGATCCCAACCTACGCCCGAACACCTTTCGACTGGCCAATCACGAATTTCTGGCGGCAGGGCAGCGTCAGGGCAACCTTCTCAACGCCACGGTTCGCCAGTTTGACCTTAGCCCATTAGCACTTCGTCTGCTCACCAGCCTAGCCTGGGATACTTGACGGGTGTGCTTGAGGCTACCGCTGAGATTGATCTGACCACCCTCCGTGATCCAGCCATCTCAGCTCGTTTCACCCTTGAACAACCGGGATTGGGGGCCATTACCGCCGATCACCTGACGGGGCAACTGGCCTATCGCGATGGCCTGGCCCTGTTAACTGGCGGCCATTTACAACTGACCCCCCCATACCCAGTTTCTAATTACGGGCCGTGGCCAGCTCTTCCCCACCTGGCAAGCCAGGGCTGAAGTAATCGCTAATCAGGCGGATATTCAGGATATGCTGCAGGCTCTTAGCCTCTACAGCTACGGCGACTTTGGCCGGTTGCTAGAGCCGCCAGTGCCGGGTGGCGCTGGGGATTTGGCCGTAAACCCGGTAGGAGCGCCCCAAGTTTCTTTATTGGAGCAGGCCACGCTGGCCAGGGCCATGAAAGACCTGGGCGAGATAGTGAAAACCCAGAACGCCAATGCTCTGCTGCCTGGTCTGGATGAACTTGAAGGGAACCTGTCTGGCCGGTTGGGAGTCTCGATGTCTCAGCGCAAGGGGCTGAGCGCCGAGTTTGATTTTGCTGGCCAAAACTGGGCCTGGGGCCGCTACGACTTCGACAATCAGTTTGTGGCCAAGGGTCGTTTTCATAACCAGACGCTATCCCTAACGCCGATTGAGTTCCAGGCTGGCGAAACGCGCCTGAGCCTGCTGGGGGATGTAGCTCTCACTGAGTCTGACCTCACAGTGCAGGCTGAAGGGCTTCCCCTTAGTGCCGCCACCAACTTACTGGAAACCCCCCTAGCCGTTACTGGACTCCTCAATCTAAAGGCCAACTTGACTGGGGCCTACACGAACCCCAATTTGAGCGGCGGGTTTGCTGTTGACCAGGCCAGCATCAACCAGCAGCCCTTCCAGGACATCAGTAGCACCTTTCAATACGAAAATGCCTACTTCGAGGTAGACGGCCGCATTGTTGGCCCCGCTCCAGAACCCCTGCTGTTTTCAGGCACAGTCCCCTACGCGCTGCCGTTTATGACCGTGCAGCCTGCCAGCAACCAGATTGCGCTGCGGGCTTCCCTCAAGAACGAGGGACTCTCTATGATTAACGTGTTCACACCGCTGCTGAGTTGGGGCGGAGGCAGCGCCAACCTGGATATGCGTGTGGGTGGTACCCTCAGCCAACCGCTACTGTCGGGAGTGGCCGCCTTTAATGGGGCCGCTTTCACGAGTCCTATTTTGGAGTCCTCCCTTAGCGATCTAACCGGGGCGGTAAATTTTCGCGGTAGCCAAATTCAAATAGAATTCTTAACCGGCAACTTGTTCGAGGGCGACTTTCAACTTAGCGGGCAGTTACCCCTTACTTCCCAGGCCGCCACGGGCACCGAACCGGGCTTAACCTTAACCCTGGCCGGGTTGGACTTTAATTACGCCAATGAAGTACGCAGTCAGGTGAATGGTGAACTCCGGCTAACCCAGGCCCTATTTGAGCCAGTTTTAGGTGGGCATGTGCGGTTGCAAAACTCCCAGGTAGCGGTAGGGCGGGAGTTAGCGCAGTTAGCCAATGTTGCCCTTAACCCGCCGCCTAGGGTGATTAATCTGGCCGCCACCGCCCGCCGCGTTATTGACCGGGTACCCCTGAGCCTGGAAGCCTTGCGGATTGAGCTGACTCCGGCTAGGGTCAAATCTCCACCGCTGTTTTCCTTTTTGGTCGCTGGCGATGTAGCGGTTAGCGGCCCCCTCAATGACCTCTATGCGGAGGGAGGCATATGCTTGCTAGACGGCTGGGTGCAAACCATCACCACCGAATTTTTCCTGGAACCCAGCCACGACAATCGGGTGGTCTTCTTACCGCAATACGGGCTCGACCCCTACCTGGATTTAATACTGCTCACCAACATCCCTTTTCAGCGTAACTACAACATCAACCGCCTGAACACCACCACGGGGGCCTCAGAAATTCCTGATATTGACCCCCTGGGCAGCAACACCGTATTTGATGAACTGCTGGTACAAGCGCGTATTAAGGGGCAGGCCAGTCGCCTGTTTGAGAATCTGGAACTGACCAGCAACCCCCCCTATTCTCAGGAACAACTGCTGAGCGTGTTATCTGGCGGCTATCTCTCAGATTTAGGCGGGGCAGAACCTACCCTAGCCCTGGGCTCAAATCTGCTAAGTGCCCTCACCGCCGATACCCAGGACTCCATTGCCAACGCCCTGGGGCTACGTCGCCTACGGCTCAACGCCACAACTATTTTGCCTTCGGCCCAGGGCGATACCCTGGGTTACGGCATTGGGGCCCAGGTCGGCATTAGCCGCCACCTCTCTGCTACCCTGGTACAGGTGTTGAACCAAACCCAGCCCATAGAACTCAATGCCCGCTATCGCATCAACCAAAATTGGGGTCTGCGTGGTTCCACCAACTTTAGTAACGATAGCCGCCTACAGGTTGAGTATCAGCTCAACTTTTAGTAAGCCCTGTCAATTCTGATGCCAGGTCTGACATTAAAGCAACAGATGGGCAAAATACTGCCTATATAATCAAATCAGGTTGGTCATAGTTGGTTACTCTCTGACGCAACGGCCACTGCCCCATGAAAAAACGCTGCCTACCCTGTCATCTCATTATCAGCAACGTGTGTTTAGTGTTGCTGGCCATTGCTAGCAGCGTGGTCTTAGTTGCCGAGCTTCACGCTTCGGCCAATTCGCAGCCGCCTGCTACGGTAGCCCTCAGGCGTCTGTTTGCCTATCAGGTCATGCTCAACGCTGACGAAGAGTGAACCTGATGGGGCAAGGTTAATCTATCCAGAATCTTGTAATTTGAGCCGTGGCTAGATCATTACCTCTGCCACGGCTTGTTTGTGTTATGCGTTGATGAGAGCGTCCCTAAATGGAAAGATAAACTTTGGTATCATCCATAGGCAGACGCTCCGCAAAGCGCTATTCTTATTAACAAGAGGCCGGTGAGTCCTCCCTCTAAATTCAAGAGTTCAGTTCTCGTTAAATAGGAGGTTGCTATCTCGTTAACGTCTGAACCTATCTCGCAAATACCAGCAGCGCCTCCCTTCGGTTGTTGATATTTCCTCCCCTAGTTAATTGAGAGCTCTGCATTAGATACCCAGAGACGCAAGCAATCCTCTACGACGGTATCGACGCATCTCTATTCATTACATCTGATTTGAGGAATTTCCTCAAAAGCCGTCGGAGGTGCTGTATTCGCCTCAAAGGCTTGACAAGAGATAGGTTGTTTATCTGTTTGTCATGGTTGAATAATTCGGTCTTCCTTGCAAAGGAGGGTGTTATTTCGTTAACGTCTGAATTGTGGTTTCAGCAGTTAGCCTTGCCCTACTTTAAGAGCTGATATTTCCTCACTTTAGTTCTGATCGAGAGCTCTGCAATGATACAGAGAGATGAGACTTGATATGCATCTCCAAGGGTGCATCGCCTCTAGATTGCCAGTATCAGCGCATCTCTATATAGGCAAAACCCATTGAGGAAATTCTCCAGAAACCTTGGTCTGGGCATTGCTGGTTTGTTTACAGTGTTTCGTTTGACTAGTTCGTAGTTTCATTTAACTAGTTTGTAGTTGGTTATTAAACAACCCCGGTAGCCCCTGCTGCCGGGGTTGTCTTTAGAAGAAGTAAGATTAGGGCAGCACAACGTTGTGGCTAGCCCCGGTATTAGGTCAAGTGAATGAGTAAGGATGGATCGTTGCCTCAACCCGTGGACTGTTTAGCCTGTCAGATTTTGGCAGGAATTAGACAGGTGCCTGGCGGTACCATTGCTGAAAATCCCTGGTGGGTGGCCGATCACTGTCTCGGTGCTTACGGCTTGGGGGCAGTGGTGATTAAACCTAGGATCCATCGTGAAAATCTTTGGGATTTATCCACAGCCGAAGCGACTTCGCTAGGGCCGTTTATGCAGCAAGTTTCCCAGTCCATTGCTCAAGCCATGCAGGCTGAGCGGGTCTACGTTAGCCTGTGGGTTGACCAGCCGCCTTACCATGTGCATTTTGTGTTGCAGCCTCGCTACCCTGACAATACCCAAGAATTGGGATTAAAGGGGCTAGAGTTGCAGGTTTTCCGTAGGTTGAGCGCTCCTCCTACAGCTCCAGACATGGCAGCGGCGGCTGAACGCATTCGGGCCTACTGGCAGCAGCATTTTGCCTGATGTCAGCCTGGTTCATTGCTATAACGTGAGAGCAACGCGAATTTTAGTTCAGCGAGCCGTAGCGGCTAGTGTCACTGTGGAGGGGCAATAGCGTCAACCCTCTATGGCGCCTAACGCTACTCGGTGACCTGAACACGACGAGTTTCGACTACCAAGCCATCTTCTCGAATAATGACGGCAGAAATCCAGCGCTGGTCTGGGGCATCGGCGGCGGTACCAAGTTTGTACAGGCCACCCGCGCTGAGTACGTCAAAGACAACGGGCCGGGGCTTAAAGAAATCTATAGCGGTTACCCCTTCATCAACGGCTACACCCATCAAGGAGCGGCCTTCTAGGGGTTCCACCACGACGGTGTCAAAGGTAAAGGTTTGCCCAGTGGTTAGGGTGGTTGGCAACTGAACTTGCAGTGTTGGGGGAGCCATACCAGAAACCAGACGATTGGTTTCGCTTAACACCTCTTGAAAGGCAATCTGCCCATTCTCCAAACGCTGACGAGAGGTGATCTCCGCACTCAGGCTTAAGCGCCGCTCAGGTCTGACCTGCACGCCATTAACGCGGGTAAGCGTTTCGATGGTGTAGCCGCCGGTGCCCAAGGCTTCCCAGGAAAGTAGCTCAATCTCGTAGGTGAGGGTACTGTACTGCTGCCATAGCGTGTCTAGAGTTTGGCGTAGTTGGGCATGATCGAAGCCCGTGTCACTGGTAAACGCTTCGCTGTAGTAGCCCATAACAGCCTCTAAGTCGTGTGCATTGGCCGCCGTTTCGATACGGCCGAGGGTTTGCACCAAATCAGCTGGAGCCGTTTCTGCTGAGGCCGCTTCAACCACAGCCCCCCAGGGTGTTAACCCTAAGGCCATAACAAGCACCGACACAGATAGCTGGTTGTAACGCCCCATAGGGTTCCTCACCACACCGAAATCAACTCCTCAAGCTTACAGTAATGGCTGAGGAGTTGGTATAGTTAAAGGCGTTTTAGTTGTTAGGACTAGGGCGTGGCCCACTCATCTACCAAACTCCTTGTGGCGGCCAGTGGCACTGGCGGGCACTTGTTTCCAGCTCTGGCTACCGCCGAAGAACTCCGCCAGGCGCACTACAGCTTAGAGTGGCTGGGGGTGCCAAATCGTTTAGAAATCAGTTTAGTACCAGCCCACTTTCCCCTCCATACGGTAGCTATGGCTGGGCTACAGGGGCGACCTGGGCTAGGCACAGCAAAGCTGCTGAGCCAGTTTGGTCGGGCCACCCTTAAGGTACGACGGCTACTCAAGCAGGGCAACTTTAGCGGTGTGCTGACAACCGGTGGGTACATTGCAGCCCCAGCTATACTAGCCGCGCGATCGCTGGGGCTACCCACTATTCTCCATGAATCCAATGCCTTACCAGGTAAGGTCACTCGCTGGCTAAGTCCCTGGTGTACAGCGGTAGCCCTGGGTTTTGAGGCGGCTCAAGCCTATCTACCCAAAGCCAGAACCGTCGTTGTAGGAACTCCGGTACGAGCCGACTTTCTAGCCCCAGAGCCACCTACCCTGGCAGAGCCAGCTATTCCTGCCGAGGCACCTCTGATTTTAATTGTGGGCGGTAGTCAGGGGGCGGTAGCGGTTAACCAACTGGTACGAGCCGCAGCTCCAGCCTGGATTGAGGCTGGAGCCTGGGTTATCCATCAAACCGGCAGCAATGACCCCAATGCGGATGCTTTTAGCCACCCTCAATACATTCATCAGCCCTTTTTTGACACGATGGCGGCCCTGCTTTATCGAGCAAATTTAGCCATTGGTCGAGCTGGGGCTGGTACCTTAACGGAGTTAGCGGTTACTCAAACCCCCTCAATTCTGATTCCCTACCCCTTCGCCGCTGACGATCATCAAACCTTTAATGCCAGAGTGTTTAGTGAGGCTGGGGCGGCACTACTGCTGCCGCAGGCAACCCTAACGCCACAATCCCTTCAACATCAGGTACTGGATCTGCTCAGCCAGCCCCATCAGCTGGCGGAAATGGCCGCATCAACGGGTCGTTTGGCCACTCAAGATAGCGCCCAACGCCTAGCCAGCCTGGTGCAGAAGATTATTGAGGAATAGCCGCCCCTTGGGGGATTGCCACGGCGCTGGCTACCGCTGCCATGGGCTCTAAACGGAACCCTACTACCTGGATGCCCCGGCAGAAGAAGCCCAGCTTAGACCGTAGTTCAAAGGCCGGCGTTTGAGCGGCTTGCCATTCCTGCTCGGTATAGAGTTGGTAGCCTTTCGGGCTGGCCACAAGCTGCACAGGGGTTTGCTTAGTACGGGAAATTAACACATGGGTAGGCGAAAACATCAGACAGACTCCTTGGAATTAAATCATTACAACTATTAGTTACTTTATGTAACCTTATTCTCAGATTTAAGCCCAGCCGAGAAAGCCGAATCTCGAAGGGAGGGTTTCCTCCCAAAGCCTTTGTGTTCTTGAATACGAACCCCTCCTTCACCGTTGAACTAGAGGGTGGGCTCCATGCCGCGATCCAGGCAAAGCGTATTAAATTGTTAAATATGAGTCACAAAACTTCATCTATCTCAGGGTGTACCCCGTTTTCAGGTAACGTCCCTATATGTACGACTTTCACGCCAACCAAGCCCTTAACTTGCGGGTGCCCAACGAGGTCATTCCGATTGAGCACTATTTACGCCAGCCTCAACGTCTGGTGCAGGCTATTACCGACCCCCGGCGCATAGAGCCCTTAAGTGAGGAGGTTTATCGTCTTAGCCTCCGCCCCCTACAGTTCTTGAGTGTCAGCGTTGAGCCTACGGCTGACCTCCGAGTTTGGGGGTTAAACGATGGCACCCTATGTCTAGAAGCCATCCGCTGTGAGGTGCGCGCCCCTGACTACTTGAGTTATGTCAATGATTCGTTTTCCATGGGGCTTAAGGGTTCCCTCAAGCCCCTTCGCTATGAGCGCTACACCGAACTCTTGGGCGAGGCAAAACTAACCATTCAACTAGAGCTACCGCCGCCGCTGAGATTTATGCCAGCCCCCATGCTCGATGGGGCTGGCCGCACATTTTTGAGCGGCATTTTGATGACTATGAAAAGCCGCATCGAGCGCAATCTAGTCAGCGACTACAAAACCTGGGTAGAACAGACTCACTCTCGCCTAAACCCAGTCGAGCCCCAGAATTTGCAGGGCCATCTAGCCCAATAGGCTCATCGGTTGATTGGATAGGTCTCGTTGCGGGATTGCCTACTGAACCACTAGGCGAGAAAGGCTGGTGCCAGGATAGTAGTTACCTAGAATCTCGGTGTAGTTATGCCCCTGAGATGCCATTTCCATCGCGCCCGTTTGGCTCATTCCATTGCCGCCGTGGGCCGCCTCCACAATGGCATCGGAAGCCGCATAGAGCGATTCCACAATGCCGCCGTTGTAGCTAATGAACTCCCCCGTAGTGGCCGCTACAGCCGCCTGGGTGGTGTTGGTTTCTTTGCCAATGCCTAAATAGGCCTGGTAGCGCTGGGTATTGTCTAAATCGTAGGAGCGATTGGCGTGACGGACATGATGCACGAGGGCGTAGGAACGAGCCGCCACAGCCTGTGCCTTGAGGGATTCTAGCGGCCAATTAACGTACATTTCGCTGCCCACTACGCTGCTGAGATAATCGTGCAGCAACACAAAGTTAACGGCGGTGATGGCATTGCCACTTTGCATGAGTAGCACTCGCCCTTTGTACCAGTTGTCGCCAACGAAAACGTACCCGCCTTCCCCAGCTTCTAGCCACGCTGTGTTGGTGAGCTGGCAACTACCAAAGGCCATACCGCCGTCCTGAGGACGCAGAACAAAGCTCTTTTGGGCCGACATATTGCAGTAGTTCTGGCCGTTCAAGTCCATCAAATAGCCGTCAGCAGAGGTGGCCACCTCTAGAGAGCTAACCCCTTTGGCAATGGCCACCCGCATTTCCAGGTTGGTATCAATGGTCTTGCTAGGGTCAAAGGATGTTGCTACAGCAGGGCTGGGCGGTGTTTGAGGTTGGGGTACCGTTTTACTGCCAGCACCAGCCGGGACATCGCTCTGAGTGGGGTTTGCCGTTCCAGTTGAGGACTTTGAAGGCTGAGCCTGGGTTGTGCTACTAGCCGCTGTGCTTGAGGTGGCTGTGGAGGGAGCAGTCGTTGCTACGCCAGACTGAATCAGCAACCGCCGGGCTCGATATAAGTCCACATTGGACTGTCTCACTGGCCCTGCCGCTCCCCATAGGGAAGAGCCGAGTGGGTTAGTGGGGGCTGGTGATCGCAGCACCGACAGTGGGGACGCTGGCACCTGAGTCAGCGCCAGCCCAACCAAGGCAACCCCCGCCATTTGGAGGCGAACTGGTGGGTCAGATTTTTCCCACAGATGCCGCCAGTGGCGAGGGTTTAACACCTCAGGCCTGAGCCGGGTTGGACGTGTTAATTGACGTTTAACGTAGGGCCAGGGATTTTTCATCACGGCTTACCAACGTCCGCTTAAGCGGACTCAATATATCGACACAGACATCTCCTTATTTAAACCTAAACATTAAAAACTGCGTCAATCAGGATACATTCTTTACCTTAGGCCACTGGTAGGCCCATTAGCCCATTGGCAACACCCCTGCGCTCTCCAGCCCCAAGCAGCAATAGCAAGGGCGAGCATTGGTCAACCTATGGCCCTTCAGCCACCGAATTAAGGCCAACAATGTCCTCATAGGCAGCGGCTAACACACAGGTCGCTAGAGGAACGGTTACCAAAGCACCAATACCCAAAATTAGAACACCCGCCAGCACCAGCAGAAACAGAAGAATGCCCAAGCCAAAAAAGGCAAACCACTTCTTGGTAATCAGCCTGCGGCTAGTTTCCATTGCTGACCAGAAGTTCATGTTTTTGTCAATGACGAAGAGTTGGGCAAACATATAGCTGACTGCCAGATAAATGCCAGGAACAATTAAGAAAACTAACCCCAGGGCAATCAACAAACCAGACACTAAAGATGTTAGGAACAAGGGCAAAAACTTTTTGAAGCCGTTAAAGAAGTCGCTGAAGCTCTTCGGACGATTACGGGCAATTTGAAACGCCACACAGTAGTAACCCGCGGCCAAAACTGGATTTAGAATACTGGCCACTAGGTTAAGCCCCTGGCCCTGACTGTCCTCTGGCATCCCCATGCCAAGCGGACTCGGCAGTCGAGACAGGACGGCATTAATCAAGGCCAGCACAAAGGTAAATAAAATAAACCCCCAGGCATAGTCCTTAAAAATTGCCCAGCCACGACTAAAGTAATCGCCAATTTTGACTTCATAGTCTTGATGGCTCAAATCGGCACTGAAGTTACTCATAGCAATCTCCTGAAAATCACGGATGGGTTAGGCACGGCCTTGGCTCTGCTTAAAATCTGAGCAGCCTTCTACTATCGCAGACCATAAACTGCTCTAGAGGGTGACTCCACCCAGATCCGCTGCTCCACCAAGCACGGGGACTCTGGATCGCAAACTATAAGCTGCTCTAGAGGGTGACTCTACGGCAGCGAAAACAGTTCAGTATGAACTTAAAGGCAGGATGGTTATAGCGTAAAGGCCGAACATTGATCGGAGCCAAAGCTATAGAAAAAGTTTACGCTTGGCCTGTCTTTGCTTGCTGTTTTAGGCAGAGTTACCCTCAACCGTGCTGGGCTTAGCGCCTTAATCCACTACCGGGCTACCGTGATGATGGGTCATGTACCACTTGCCAACCATCCGTTCAAAGCCGTTGGTAGCCATAGAGCGGGCTTCTAGACGACGACCATTGCTGATCTGCAGCACGTTCTCCACGAGAACTACGTAAGCTAGATCGCCACTGACCTCTATAGTGAGGATATCCGTATCAATTTCTAAGTAGCTGGTGTTTTTGAAAATACGCTCCCAAGAATCCCGAATGTCGTGCCAGCCCTTGAGAGCATCACGGCCTGGGTGAATGCAGAGGCACCCCATTCCCTTAGACCACACTGCCTCCATCGCTTCTAAGTCTTTTTTCTCGAAACAGCGATAGAAGGCTTCATTTGCGGCTAAGACAAGTTCACGATCACCGGCCATAGGGTCCTCACTGATAAGATACAAGGGCTTTTCCTTGCCTCCTGACTTGAGCATAGCTAACCACACGGGAGTCTAACCACCTCTGCTCAGGGGATTTCCTACCGAAGATATAAAGAGAATGCTGATACTGGAAAATCTTTGTAAACGCTATGGCTCTAAGCCCGTTCTGCAACATCTGTGCCTAACGCTACAGCCAGGAGAAATCTACGGCCTCTTGGGGCCTAACGGAGCCGGGAAAACAACCACCATTAACATTATCTGTGGATTACTCAAGGCTGATACCGGGGTTGTGTTGATTGGCGGTCAGCCAGCTAGCCACAGTACCAAGCGCTGGGTAGGGGTTGTTCCCCAAAGCAACTTGCTGTACGGCGGGCTAACCTGCCAAGATAACTTGTTCTTTTTAGGCCGCCTCTATGGGCTTTCTCGCCGGGAGTGTCGCCAGCGCACGGAGGTGTGCCTGGAGTCTGTTGATCTCCTAGCCCAGCGGCATACTCCCGTAGAGCGCCTGAGCGGAGGCATGCAACGGCGACTCAGCTTGGCCGCTGCTCTTTTGCACCGTCCCAAGTTGATCATCCTCGACGAACCTACCACCGGCCTGGACATTGAGGCCCGCCATGAGGTTTGGCAACTAATCCGTCAGCTCAAAGTAATGGGAGTAACTATCCTGCTGACCAGCCACCTGTTCGATGAAGTGGAACGACTGTGTCAGCGAGTCGGCATTCTAAAACAGGGGCAAATTGTTGCCGAAGGAACTCTAAAGGAACTCCAAGCCCGCATCCCGGCCTACGAAATCGTTACGGTAGAAACCAATACGCCAGAGCAGGCCATTGCCCGAGCTCAGCAGTTTGGTTACTCCCATCGCTACTATGGCGGCGACTTAGCGTTTTGGGTACCCGATAAGCTTGATCTCAAGGAGCTAATCGCTCGTTTCGATGGCATCTCCCTCGACTCCATTGCCCGCCACCCGGTCAGATTAGAACATGTTTACTTAGAAGTAACTCGCTCGGTTAAAGCGCCTGAACCAGACCTCCTACAGCCAACCCCTTGGCCAGAGGAAGTTCGGTAAATTTGGCCATTGCATCAATGGCCATTAATGTTGCTTTATGCGGTAAACGCCCAAACCGATAATGGCCACAGCCGAGACAATACGGATTGGTCAAAAACCCCCGTGCCCCAGGTTCAGCAAGTTAGGATACGAAGAGTACTTACCAATTGACTGATGCTGTCTTGCCCTCGCTGTCAGGCTAGTCTTGAGCCCAACGCCATTCAGTGTCCCCGTTGCCAGCTTACGCTCAAAGCACACGGGCATCCTGGTATTCCTCTCTATCGAGCAGAGGGCGAGGAGTCGCTCTGTGCTATCTGTCGCTACGATGCCGACGACACCTGCAACTTTCCCCAACGTCCTCACGCTCAAACCTGCACACTCTATCGTTCACTCAACCAATCTCTAACCCCTGACTTGCCGTCCCTTACCCTGAGAGAACGGTTGGGTTTATGGTTGCGTAGCCATCGAGGGGGCATCGCCCTAGCCAGCCTACTGCTCCTGAGTCTGCTGATTGTGTTAGTTCAGCAATAACCCCGACCAGTTAGTCAGTTCCTCACCGCTGTTATGTCCAATTACAGTGTGTTGTGGTCAAGCTCTAAATAAATAAGTAGGCTGACTTCTATCACCGAAGCCGCCTACTTAACACTGTATTGAAGTTGATTTGGGTTGGTTACAGTTCAGCAAGGGCTCTGGACCAACCCCGATCTTCTACTTAGCTGGCCACACCATCTTTGGCGGTGCGTTGCCGCTTAGCTGCAAACACGCCACCAACTATCAGCAAGCTCAGAACCATACCGGGTTCAGGAACCGACTCAGGTGCTTCGTTAAAGCCTCTAACACCCGCTTGGAAGGTATGGTTATCGGTTTCAAAACCACCGCTACCCATCTGCGAGATCACAATTCGATTGAACAGGTCACTGCTAGAGTCAGCAAAGAAATTCATGTAGGCATTGTATTCACTCCCATTGCCAACGGTTCCATAGGCTTTGAGGGCAGAGGCAACGTTAGTGGTTTTTGCGGAGTCCGCAAAGGTGCGGTTGTCGTTGAAATAGACGAATTTTTGAACCAGAGTATCGCCATTGTAGAAGGAAAACTCGTTGCCATCGTGGGCTGAACCCCAGTTGATGCCAAAGTAATTGTGAGTTTTGTCTAGATCAATTTGAACATTTGTGCCACTAAAAGCGGTTAAATAGTTGGACTTATTGTCGCGAGGGGAAGCAAAAGTCGGTGCCCACTGATCCTTAATAATTCTGGCATTGCTGGTAGTTTTACCCACGTAGGAATACTTAATGCCCGCATCCGCAACAGCCTGATTTTTAGAGTCAACGACGGCAAAATTACCATTGTTAAAATTCACCGTGTTAAATCCTTCCTGCTGAGAATAGATGGAGTAGGCTCCCTGGTCAGTTTCACCTTTAAACCCAGCGATTCCCTTCATCGATGTTTTCGTAGCATTTGCATCACCTAGAGCAAAGGAGATGGCTTGTGCAGGCTGAGAGAAGCCAACGATGGTAGCCATGCTTGCTAAGACGCCCAGAGCATAAATTCGATTGAGTTTCATTGATAGTCTCCTAACTGGTCTGATTCATTCTGGAATCTGAAAAGGTAGAAAGGATCGGCACTTTCACTGAATTGCTCTTCAAGTTTCTATGAAGCTAGACGGCTAATTAATGGAAAATAGCACCAGTTCAGTGCTGATTCCTCCTGATTCAGCTTGACCCATGGACTTATCCTTAAACCGCCCATCAAACCAGCGGGGTTGAATCAATTTGTACCCTGAGGTTGACATACCGCCCGTTGAGGATGGTACAACTATCCAATTATTGTCCTCGGGTTCTGTGCTTGATCTAGCTACCGGTGACGCACAATAAGTAGGGTTGTGTAGGGGGATCGCAGAAATCTATGGTTTCTACAGTATCTTGGTTTAGGCCTTGGGGCTTGAGGGTTCGCCGGGAGCTTTGGCGGTGGCGGCGGGTGCTGAAGTTTGTGGGGTTGTTTGGTCTTTGTTTAGGCATTGCCTTGGGCTGTGCGGGCAATAACCAACCCGCTACCGAAACTCCCACAGAAGGTGCGGGCAATGGCCGCATCACGATTGGAACTACCCTGACAGCCCGTACCCTTGACCCAGCTGATGCCTACGAAACCTTCCCCGGAATTTTGCTCTATAACTTGGGCGATCGCCTCTACACTTACACACCGGGTACAACGGAGCTAGTACCTCAACTGGCGACAGCGATGCCCACCGTTAGCCAGGATAGCCTGACCTATACGATTCCTTTGCGGCAGGATGTGACCCTCCACGATGGAACTCCCTTTAACGCTGAGGTCATGGCATTCTCGATCCAACGATTTATGGAAAATGGTGGGCGGCCGGCCTATTTACTGGCAGAAAAAGTTGCCTCTGTAGAAGCCACGGGGGAACACGAATTGACGATTACCCTGAGCGCCCCTTTCTCGGCATTTCCAGCACTGTTGAGTTTTTCTGGTATTACCCCAGTCTCTCCCACCAGCTATGAGGTTGGAACAGGCAAGTTTAAGCCCGATAGTTTTGTTGGTAGCGGCCCCTACAAGCTAGCAAGCTTTGCCAGCGATGCCATCAAGCTAGACGTTAATGAGAACTACTGGGGTGAGGCTCCGGCTAACCCAGGTATTGACATTCAAATTTTTACTAACCCAGCCAACCTCTACAACACCTTCACAACCGGAGGCTTGGATGTTGCTTACCAGACCTTAGACCCAGAGCAAATTGCCAGCCTAGAAAAAGACGCCCAGACTGGTGGCTGGCAGGTGATTGAAGCGGGCACGAATGTGATTAACTTTATGGTGCTGAATCAGCGTATTGAGCCCCTGAATGATGTTAAGGTGCGACAGGCGATTGCGGCCATGGTAGACCGACCGCTGCTGAATGAGCGAGTTTTTCAGGGGCAGGCAGAGCCCTTGTATAGCTTGATTCCACCTAGCTTTGATGTGGCTAAGCCGGTGTTCAAAGATGCCTTTGGTGATGGCAATTTTGCTAAAGCTAAGACCCTACTTACGGAGGCCGGCTTCTCTGAGGCTAAGCCCTTAACCGTAGAAGTTTGGTATCCTTCGGCGTCTACAACGCGCAGCATTGTGGCTAGTACGCTGAAGGAATCGATTGAGACGGCGCTACCAGGGTTAGTGACCGTGACTCTTCAAAATACAGAAGGAGCAACCCTTTGGCAGAATGTGGGTAAGGGAATTTATCCCATTATTCTGTCTAATTGGTATCCAGATTACTACGACCCGGATACGTTTATTCAGCCCTTTTGGGATGCAACCAGGGTGATTCAGCTCAGGGTTGCGTTGAAGGGTCATCCCAGGCGAGTGGCTCATTCTTCTACAATCCCAAAGCTAATGAATTGATTGCCAAACAGCGGGCTGAGCAAGATATGGCCGCCCGTCAACCCTCCATTGACGAATTACAGACAATGATGGCGACAGAAGTACCCTACGTACCCCTCTGGCAGAATAAAGACTACGTTTTTGCCCAGGCCGGGGTCAATAACTGTAGCCATTGAGCCAACCCAGCAATTTTTGCTTTGGAAATTGCTAAATCCTAGAACGTCCCCTGGCTTGGGGCACCGCCTCAAGACGGCTCCCTTACAGTAGAGTGAGGCAAGGGAGTGAATGGAAACGTTCTAGTAGACGGTGCATGGTTTCTGGGATATGTTCTGATACTGGCGGTGCTGATTCTGGGGGGAGTCATTGCCACCCTGGGGGATCGCATTGGGATGCGGGTGGGCAAGGCCCGCCTCAGTTTGTTTAACCTGCGGCCCCGGCAAACGGCGACCTTGGTGAGCATTGCTACAGGCAGTGTGATTTCGGCCTCTACCCTGGCCATTTTGTTTGGGGTAAGCAGCCAGCTTCGCACGGGGGTATTTGAGCTGGGCCGAATTCAAGACGATTTGGCCAATGCGGAAGCCCAATTAGCTGACGCCCTGGCGGAGCAAGAGGATGTAAAAGCTGACCTGGATGCTACAGCTAGCGAACGTCAGCGAGCCCTGACTCGGCTGCAAGAAATCAATCAATCCCTTGACCGGGCTGTAGATCAGCAGGAGAAGACCCAGGCTCAGCTCCAGCGCACCCGGGATCAGCTAGCTACGGTGTCAGAGCAGGCGCAATCTCTACGGCAATCTACCGATTCTCTAAGGGCTGAGCGGGATCAGCTGATTCAGCAGCAAGCCACCATCCGCCACCAAATTGCCAATCGTGACCGAGCCATTGCCGACCTTGATCGAGCCATTGCTGCCCGCGATAATGATCTGGCTGAGCGAGAGCGCCGTCTGGCCGAGCTTCAAACTCAGCAGAGCTTGTTAGAACAGCAGGTGGCCGATTTACAAAACCAGTACGAGGGATTGTTTAGGGGCAACATTGCGCTGAGCCGCAACCAGGAGCTTTTTTCAGGCGTCGTGAGGGTTGATACCCGCGAAGACGCAACGGCCGTGATCAACCAGTTGCTCTTTGAGGCAAATCGACGGGCCATCCAGGTGCTTGTACCCGGTAATCCTCCCGATCAACAGGTGATTTTGATTGGTAATCGTGAAGTTGAGAACCTGATAGAACGCCTTAGCACTGGCGAAGAATATGTCATACGGCTTTTGTCTGCGGCGAACTATGTCATTGGCGAACCCTGTGTGACCCGTGGTGGAGACCCCTGCATTCAAATTTTTATTGATGCAACGGCGAACCAGCAGGTCTATCAACAGGGTGAAAGACTGGCCACGGTGTCGCTTGATACTCTCCCCTTCAGCGATCGAGACTTGGTAGAACGGCTTAATCTGCTGTTTGTTGCCACCCAATTTCGTGCCCGGCAGGATGGGGTTGTCGATGATGATCTACAGGTGGCTGATAACCGCACGGAAACCCTGCTGCGCTTTTTGACCGCCGTCAAGCAAGATGGCCAGGTCGTTGAACTCCAGACCATAGCAGCTAACGATATTTTTAATGCAGGCCCCTTGCAGGTTGAGATAGTGGCGTCCCGAGATGGCCGTACTCTCTTTAGCACCAATAGTTTTATCTCCCCTGGGAATGGCAGAGAGGGGCCAGAGGGACCGCCCTAGGCGAAATAATTTCTAGCCGTAAAAAATTCTGCCCGAATTATCTCTGGCGGCGAATATTTAATATTTTCTAAAAATATTTTCAGTTGGTAACTAAATAACCCTTCTTGGTTACCTTTGGGATCACGTGTGCGTAAAATTAACCTACAAATTCTGTTGGGCAGCGCTGCGTTGCAGATCTGCCTGGGCAGGATTTTACCCTCTAAATGAGGGGATTACGGCAATTCTATGATTTGCCCCTGTCCTCAACACCCCTATGCTGGCGGTGCTTTGAGGACAGATTGAGCCCCTTGTTCAACGCTAATGTCGGGATATCAAGCCAAGCCAATGTCTATCGATAGGAACATTTAACTGAAGCCTTTTCATACTCACTCAAATCGGCAGTTGCTGGTGGCGGACTACTTGGTAAGTAGT